>CAZSQE010000161.1:0-5443 GCA_964608905.1 uncultured bacterium
GGGTCGTCGGGGCCCGGGGGGGCCGCCTGCCCGCGTCTCGGGCAGGTAGGGCGGCTCCGCTGCGGTCGGCACAGCCATGATTCTGCGACCGCGCGGGCCGGGATTCAATGGCCGAGTTCGGTGGCCCCGCCCCAGCCCCGCGGCTTGCGGATCAGGCCGACGTTCTTCCGCCCGTTCATCTTGACGACCAGCGGGTGCGCGAAGGCCAGCAGCCGCACGTGGCCGTCCTCGGCCTCGGCCGGCTGGGCCGCCAGCCAGTCCCAGTCGACGAAGCCGTCGCCCAGTTCGGGGTTGGCGGTGAAGTAGCCGACCTGGAACGAGGTGAGGTTCTGGAAGAAGTGGCTGCCCTGCGACGGCGTGACGCGCACGTCGCGCAGCCCGGCCTCGACGATGACCCGCGCGCCGGAGATCTCGTCCCAGGTGACCGGGATGCCGAGCCAGGGGTCGGTCGAGCCCCAGCGGCCCACGCCGACGAGCAGGTAGGGCGCGCCGCGGGCGAGCAACCCGGCGTTGAAGCGCGCGACGGCCTGCGCCGCCTGCCGGCTCTGGGCGCGGTCGAAGCGGTGGAAGTCCACGACCACGGCGTGGCGCAGGTCGTCCACCCGGCCGTTGCCGAGCACCTTGGCGCTGCGGCAGACCAGCTCGGCGTCGTCCGCCTCCTCGACGTCGAGCGCCGCCGTCTCGCGCGACAGCACCAGCGGGCGCATCTGCAGGAAGCCGAACTCCTGCGGCTCGCCGGGCGGCACGTCGAGCCGCACCGCGAACTCGAGCTCGACCGGGCGGTTGAGGCCGCGGCCGGCCAGCGCCAGCAGCGCCTCGAGGATGCCGGCGAGCGGGAAGACGCCGTGCTTGAGCACCGGGGCGAAGGAGACCAGCCGGGCGCCGGGGCGCGCCAGGCCGTCGTAGACCGCGCCGTTCTCGTTCGAGTAGGTGGAGCCGAGGGCGGCCAGCGTCCCGTCGGCCTCGGCCACCTCGAGGTCGAAGCGGGTCTCGCGCAGCGCGCGCTCCGGGTCGTCGCCCGCCGCCGGGTCCAGCTCGAGCGCCCAGAACTGGCGCTGCGAGTTCTTGACGATGTCCTTGACCGACGAGAACTGCAGCAGGTGCTGCGGGTAGCGCGGGCAGAAGGAGAGGCACTTCTCGCCCTCGACCACCTCGCGGCCCATGCCCAGCGCCACCGCCGCCACGCCGTCCTCGGCGCGCAGCGGGGGCGTGGGGTAGAAGTTGAACGAGCGCGCCACCCCGGAGAAGTCGGGGTAGAAACGCCCGCCGTGCGGGGCCCCGACCACCCGCTGCAGGATGACGGCCATCTTCTCCTCCTCCAGGCGGTAGGGCGTGGCGCGCAGGTAGCCGCGCGCGTGCCGGCAGAAGGTGGAGGCGTAGACGAGCCGCACCGCGTCGAGCAGCCGCGCGAGCCGCACGCGCGGGTCGTGGTCGTGGTTGGGCAGCATGAAGGTCTCGTAGACCCCGGTGAACGGCTGGTACTGCGAGTCCTCGAGCAGGCTCGAGGAGCGCACCGCCAGCGGGCAGCGCACCCGGTCGAGGAACACCCCGAGGTCGGCGAGGACGTCGGCGGGGAAGGGGGCGGCGAGGAAGCGCCGGCGGATCTCCACCTCGTCGTCGGCCTGCAGGGCGAAGTCGAGCAGCCCGTTCCCGGCGAGGAAGCGGTCGAACACGTCGGTGCCCAGCACCACCGCCGGCGGCACGCCGATGCGCACGCCGGGGAAGCGGTCGCGCATCCGGTCGCGCGCCAGCAGCTGGCGCACGAAGGCCAGCCCGCGCGCCTTGCCGCCGAGCGAACCGCCGCCGAGGCGCAGGAAGTAGGGGGCGGACGGGTCGAAGGTGGCTCGGTCGAAGTCGCCCACCAGCGCCTCGGCCTGCTCGTGGCGGTAGTCGGCGATGGACTGGACGAGGTCGCGGCGCAGGGCCTCGAGGTCCGCGTACTCGGACACCCGCCGCGGCCGCAGCCGGTGGGCGAGGGCGAACTCGGTGCGGGCGGTGAGCCAGTTCGAGAAGTGGTTCCGCTCGGCGTGGTAGCCGATGCTCTCCGCCGGCACGGTCGTCAGCTTCTCCTCGAGCGTCTTGAGGTCGGCGGCGCGGTCCACCTCGCGCCCGTCGGGCAGGCGGAAGACGAAGTCGCCGAAGGCGAACTGCTCGGCCAGCACGCGCCGCAGGTCGTGCAGCATCGTCTCCGAGCCCTTGAGCAGGAAGGGCGCGCCCACCGCCGCGGCCCGCTCCGCGAACTCGGCCCGGCTCGACTGGAAGAGGATGGGCAGGTCGGGCACCGCCGCCCGCGCCATGCGGGCCAGCTCGAAGCCGGCCTCGGCGGAGCGCCGCCCGCGCCGCGGGAACTCGACGTCGGTGAGGATGCCGAGCAGGTGGTCGCGGTAGGCGAGGAAGCGCTCCCAGGCCTCCTCGTAGGTCGTGCACAGCAGGATCTTGGGCCGGGCGCGCAGCCGCACGAGCTTGTGCGAGACGTTCATGCCCTCGCTCATCAGGCGCTCGGACTGGCGGATGATCTCGGTGTAGATGACCGGCAGGAAGGCCGAGTAGAAGCGGATGCTGTCCTCGACCAGCAGGATGACGCGCACCCCGGTGGTGCGGGTGTCGTGCGCGGCGTTGCGCTGGTCCTCGATGGCCTTGACGATGGCGATGAGGATGCGGGCGTTGCCCTGCCACAGGAAGCAGCGCTCGATGCCCTGTGTTTCGCCGCCGGCGACGAAGTCGTTCAGCTCGCGCTCGTCGTAGGCCAGCACCACGACCGGCACGTCGAGGCCGGCGGCGCGCACCTCGCGCGCCAGCTCGGTGGCGTCCATGTCGCCGGTCTGGATGGCGGTGACGATGAGGTTGAAGCGCGGCTGCTCGCGCGCCAGCGCCAGCGCCTCGCGGCCGCTCGCGACGTGGGTGATGCCCGGGGTGTGGTGCAGGTGGAGGTCGAGGACCTCGCTCAGGAGCAGCTCGTTGAGCTGCCCGTCCTCCTGCAGGGTGAAGGCGTCGTACAGGCTGGAGACGAGCAGGATGTCCTGCACGCGCCAGGGCATGAGGGCCTGGAAGCCCTGCCCGGCGCCGCCCGGGCCGTCCTTCGGCGGGCGGCTCGCCGCGTCATCCATGGGGCACCTCGCGGATCCGGAAGCAGCAGGCGCGGGGTGGAGGTCCCCACCCCGCGCCCGTGACTCGGTGAAGATACTTCCTAGACCAGGCCCTGGTCCATCATGGCGTTGGCCACCTTGAGGAAGCCGCCGATGTTGGCGCCGTTCACCAGATTGCCCGGCGTGCCGTACTTCTCGGCGGTCTCGAAGCAGTTCTTGTGGATCGCGATCATGATCTTGTGCAGGCGATCGTCCACCTCGTCGCGGCTCCAGCCCAGGCGCATGCTGTTCTGCGACATCTCGAGGCCCGAGGTGGCCACGCCGCCGGCGTTCGCGGCCTTGGCCGGCCCGTAGAGGATCCTGGCGTCGAGGAAGAGTTTCGCTCCGTCGAGGTTCGTGGGCATGTTGGCGCCCTCGGAGACGACGTAGACGCCGTTCTTGAGCAGGTTCGCGGCGTCCTTGGCGTTGATCTCGTTCTGCGTCGCGCTGGGGAAGGCGCAGTCGGCCTTGATGTCCCACAGCGGGTTGTAGTCGAGCTTGGCGTCCGCCGGGATGAACTTCGCGCCCTTGAACTTGTCGGTGTACTCCTTGATGCGGCCGCGGCGCGTGTTCTTGAGGTCCATGATGAACGCCAGCTTCTCCGCGTCGATGCCGTCCGGGTCGTGGATCACGCCGTTCGAGTCGGAGGCGGTGACCGGCCTGGCGCCCAGCTGCAGCAGCTTCTGGATCGTGTACTGGCTCACGTTGCCGCTGCCCGAGACCAGGCAGACCTTGCCGTCGAACGTCTGCTTGCGGGTCTTGAGCATCTCCTCGGCGAAGTAGACCGAGCCGTAGCCCGTGGCCTCCGGCCGGATGAGCGAGCCGCCCCAGTTCAGGCCCTTGCCCGTCAGCACGCCGGTGAACTCGTTCCGCAGGCGCTTGTACTGGCCGAACATGAAGCCGATCTCGCGGCCGCCCACGCCGATGTCGCCGGCCGGCACGTCGGTGTCGGGCCCGATGTGGCGCTGCAGTTCGGTCATGAAGCTCTGGCAGAAGCGCATGACCTCGTTGTCGCTCTTGCCCTTGGGATCGAAGTCCGAGCCGCCCTTGCCGCCGCCCAGGGGCAGAGTGGTGAGCGAGTTCTTGAAGACCTGCTCGAAGGCGAGGAACTTGAGGATGCCGAGGTTGACCGAGGGGTGGAAGCGCAGGCCGCCCTTGTAGGGGCCGATCGCGCTGTTCATCTCGATGCGGAAGCCGCGGTTGACCTGGACCTGGCCCTGGTCGTCGAACCACGGCACGCGGAACATCAGGACGCGCTCCGGCTCCACGATCCGCTCGACGATCTTCGCCGCCTTGTACTCGGGGTGGCGGTCCAGCACGAGGCTCAGGGAATCGAGCACCTCCTGGACGGCCTGGTGGAACTCGGGCTCGGCGGGGTTCTTGGCCTTCACCTGGGCCATCAGGTTGACGACGTACTCCTTCGAAGACATCGCGCTCACCTCAGTCATCCCTCCAGCACCCTGGTCGGACACCCAACGGACTGACTCCCCATGGCCGTACGGGCCAAGCGCCGGACACTCTACGCGATAATACGTCTTGCGTCCAGCGGTTCTGCGTAGACGAAAGTAGTGTTGAGGGCCAAGAGGCCGAAATTCGTTCGGCCATAGGCGCCGGTCGCCGGATGGCCTGCTTCCGGCTCACCCGGGTGGCCTGCGGGCGAGGATGCGGGCCGTGACCGGTCCCCCCGGGGGCTCCGGCTCCTCGTACAGGACGGTCTCGAGGGCGGGGAAGGCCCGGGCCAGTTCCCCCGCCTGCAGCATGAAATGGGCGCGCCGCGGCCGGCCGTAGCGCTCCTGTCCGGCCCGGTAGGTCTCGTAGGCCAGCCAGCCGCCCGGCGCCACCGCCCGCTCCATCCACGGGAAGAGCGGGCGGTGCAGGAACCGGAAGCAGACCACCAGGTCGAAGGTCCGCTCCGGACCGGGCAGGCCGCGCCGCTCGAGGTCGCACTCCACCGTGCGCAGGGCCACGCCGTCGCGGCGGGCCAGGTCGCGCGCCCGCGCCAGGGCCTCGGGCGCGTGGTCGCGCGCCTCCACCTCGAAGCCGCGCGCGGCGAGGAAGACGGCGTCGCGCCCGGCGCCGCAGGCGACGTCGAGCGCGGCGGGCGGGCGGTCCGGCGGGAGCGTGGCCAGCACGCGCGGCAGCACCTCCTCGAGGAAACGGGCCGGGCGCCACAGGCGCGCCGGCGGGCCCGCCCCGGCGAGCCCGCCCGCCAGGTCCGCCAGCGGCGCGTCCAGCCAGGCGACCCCGGCGTAGCCCATCTCCTCCAGGCGCGCCGCGCCCTCGGCCGCAGCGGCGGACGAGGCCGCGACGACGAGGAC
>CAZSQE010000162.1:0-5432 GCA_964608905.1 uncultured bacterium
GGCGTAGAGTGTCCCCGCGGCCCGGCCGCGGGCCCGCTCCCCGAGGATCCGACCGGAGGCACCCGATGTCATTGACGAGGACCGTCCGCGCCCCACGCCGGGGCTCCGGCCCGCCGCACGGGGCCGCCGCCGCCGCGCTCGCGCTGGCCGTGCTGATCACGCTGCCGCTGGCCGTCACCGCGGCCCCGAAGGACGACGCCGGCTGGCCCCGGCAGCTCGACTTCGCCGAGGGCTCGATCATCGTCTACCAGCCGCAGCCGGAGTGGCTCGAGGCGGACACCCTCGGCGGCCGCGCCGCGTTCTCGTACCAGCGGACCGGGGCGACCGCCCCCGTCTTCGGTGTCTTCTGGTTCGACGGGCTGCTGCTCGTCGACCGGGACAGCGACGTCGTGAGGGTCCGCGACTTCGACGTCACGCGCGTGCGGCTGCCGCGCGGCGCGGCCGAGGAGACGGCGCGGTGCGAGCAGGTCATCGAGGCCGGGGCCGCCGACTGGGGTGCGCTCGGCACGCTGGCCGGACTCAAGGCCGGTCTCGCCGCCACCGACAAGGAGCGCGCCGGCATCGAGGACCTCGAGCACGCCCCGCCCCGCATCCTCTTCGCCTACGAGCGCGCCATCCTCGTCCCCTACGACGGCGAGCCGGAGCTCGAGGACGTCGAGGGCTCCACCCTGCGGCGCGTCGCCAACACGCCCTACGCCGTGGTCTTCGAGCCCACGACGCGGACGTACTACCTGAACGGCGCGAACCTCTGGTACTCGGCCAGCGACCCGCTCGGGCCGTGGACCGAGACCGCCCGCGTGCCGGAGGTCGTGCGCGTGGCCGTGCCGCCCGACACCTCCGCCGAGGCCCAGGTGCGGGGCGAGGCCCCCGCGGTGCTCACCGCCACCGAGCCGACCGAGCTGATCTCGACCGACGGGCCGCCGCGCTGGGCGCCGCTGGACGGCGACGAACTGCTCTACGTCGTCAACACCGAGAGCGACGTGCTGCGCGAGGTCGGGACGCAGGCGCTCTACGTGCTGCTGGCCGGCCGCTGGTACACGGCGGACTCGCCCGACGGGCCGTGGGCGTTCGTGCGCTCCGACTCGCTGCCTGCGTGCTTCCGCGACATCCCGGCCGGCTCCGCCAAGGGGCACCTGCGCGCCAGCGTGGCGGGCACCGAGGAGGCCGCGGACGCCGTCGCCGACGCGGGCATCCCGCAGACCGCCGCCATCCGGCAGGGCGGGAGCGACCTCGTCGTGACCTACGACGGCGAGCCGGAGTGGGAGTACGTCGAGGGGACCGGCGTCTACTACTGTCTCAACTCGGACGTCGAGGTCCTCTACGCCGACGAGCGCTACTACGCCTGCGACCAGGGGGTGTGGTACATCGCCGACGATCCCTACGGGCCGTGGCGCGTCAGCCAGACGCGCCCGCTGGGCCTGGACGACCTGCCGCCGGACTGCCCCGTCTACCACCTGCGCTACGTCCACGTCTTCGACTGGACCCCGGACTACGTCTACGTCGGCTACCTGCCCGGCTACGTCGGCACCTATCCCTGCTACGGCACCGTCGTCTACGGCACCGGGTACCGCTACAAGTCCTGGCGCCGGCGCCTCTACCTGCCGCGGCCCGTCACCTGGGGATTCCAGCCGCGCTACAACCCGTGGCTGGGCCGCTGGAGCTTCGGCGCGAGCTACAACACCGGCTTCCTGCGCGTGGGCACGCGCTGGCACGCGCTCCGCTCCACCGCGCGGCACCACGGGCCGTCGCCGTGGTTCGGCCCCGGCGGGTACCGGAGGCCGCTGCTGGCCGCGGACGGAGCCCTCCTGCGCCCCCGCGCCGCCAACGGCACGCGCACGACGCAGCGCGACCGCCAGCCCGCCAACCTCTACAACCGCCCGGGCAACGCCGGGCGCGTGGACCTCACCGTCCTGCGGCCGCCCGTGCGGAAGGTGACGCGCTTCACCCCGAAGCTCACGCCGCTGCCCAACGACGTGTACGCGGGCAAGGACGGCAAGGTCTACCGGCGCGAGGCCGGCGGGTCCTGGAAGGTGAACGACGGCGGCAGCTGGCGACGGACGAAGCTGCCCCCGGCGAAGGAGGACGCATCGGCCGTCACGCGGCCCGGGGCGCCGGTCCGCTCGACCGCGCCCGTGCGACCCGTGATCGCGCGCGGGAGCGGCGGCACCGCGCCCACGGCGCCCGCCGCCACACCGGGGAACCTGGAGCGGGAGTACCGGGCCCGCGAGCGCGCCGCCGCGCCCGCGCCGGCACGCGAGGCGTCGCCGCCGCGCGAGCCATCGCCGGCGCCTGCGCGCGAGCCGTCGCCGACGCCCGCGCCGCAGCCCAGCGAGTCCCCGAAGGGGGAACAGCCGAAGCGCGACGCCCCGGCCTGGCCGGGGCGGTAGCAGGGGATGGAGGCGGGCCCGCCGCGTCGGCGGGCCTGCCCCACGCGCTGCCCCCAATCGTCGCAGCGACAGCCGCTTCCGATCCCGCCCGCGGCGCACCCGCCACCGCCACCGCGACTCGCTTGCCTCTTCCGCCCGTGACTGCTAGACCCAAGGCGGTTGTCGGCGGGCGTACGGGGCGTCCGTCGCCGGGGACCTTGGGGCACTGCCATGGCGGAGAACACCCCTCCCCAGGGGGCGAGTTGGGACGCGACGCAGTACCACGTCGTGAAGGCCGGCGACGCTCTCTCCAAGCTCGCCAGGCGGTACTACGGAGACGCCTCGCTCTACCCGCAGATCCTCGAGGCGAACCGGGACCAACTCAACGACCCCGACCTCATCAGGGTCGGACAGAAGCTGCGCATCCCCTGAACCGTCCACGCATCGGCCGCAAACGCGAGGAGCGACCCATGAAGAGAATGCTGAGTGCGATCCTGCTGGTGTCCCTGGCTCTCACCCTGGTGTCCTGCGGTTCGGAGAAGGGCGCCGCCACGGCGGCGATCCAGGCGGCGGAGACGGCGTGGACGGCGGCCAAGGACAACGTGATGAAGATCGTCCCCGCCGACGGCAAGACCGTCGAGGACGCCATCGCCGCGGCCAGGGCCAGCCTCGAGCAGGGTGACGCCAAGGCCGCGCTGGCCGCGGTGAAGGACCTCCCCGCCCGGATCCAGGAACTGGCCGCGAGCCTGGCCGACAAGGAGATCGAGCTCACGGGAGTCTGGGAGACGCTGAGCGCGAACCTGCCCCAGGTGGTCAGCACGGTCCAGAAGCGCGTGGACGTCATCTCGAAGTCGAGGAGCCTCCCCGCGGGCCTGGACGCGGCCGCCTTCGAGCAGGTCAAGACCGACCTGGGCACTGCGACCAGGACGTGGGTCGAGGCGCAGGCCGACCAGCAGACCGGCAACATCGGCGAGGCCGTCGCCAAGGCCATCGACGTCAAGGGTTTGGTCGTCAAGGCGATGACCGCCCTGAAGATGCCGGTGCCCCCCGCGCTGCAGTAGCTCCCGGGCTGGCACCGCGACGTGGAGAGGCAGGCCCGGGAACGGGCCTGCCTCTCGGGCTGCCGGACGGGCGCCCGGGCCCCGTCCCCGGGACTACCCGCGAGCCGTGCGGGATTCCCGGGCAGAACCTACTCGAGCCTGACGAGCCTCCGCGTCAGGGTCTCGCCGCCCGACTCGAGCCGGGCGAAGTAGACGCCCGCGGGCGCGGGGCCACCCCGCGCGTCGCTTCCGTCCCACGCGACCGTGTGCGGGCCCGCGCCGCGCTCGCCGCCCGCCAGTGTCCGCACCTCGCGGCCGGCGAGGTCGAAGAGCCCGAGCCGCACCGGCCCCGCTTCGGCCAGCGTGAAGGTGAGGCGCGCCGGGCCCGCGCACGGGTTCGGGGCGGCGCACAGGGCCAGCCGGGAGGCGGGCCCGCCGTCCGGCACGCCCACCACCCCCTGCTCGATCTCGGTGCGGAGCCACGTGGCGCTCGCCGGGGTGATGGTCACGTGCTCCTCGTTCACCACCGGGTGGTAGACGGCGTCGAAGGGCGTGAGCGCGAGGAGGTCGGGCTGGCCCGCGATATCGAAGAACGGGTCGCCCGTGTCGAGCGCCAGCGCGCTGACCGTGGGGATGAAGCAGTGCGAGGGATGGAGCGCCACGATGTCGCCGTAGGGCGCGGCCGTCGTGTCGAGCTGCATCATGGAGGCCCTGAGCCCCCCCGGCGCCCCGTCCCACGGCTCGGTGCCGCTCACCGTGACCGTCTGCGAGGTGGTCGAGAGCAGGATGCGGATGCTGCCCTGGAAGACCGTGCCGCTCACCTGGTCCGGCACCGCCCAGACGTTGCCGGTGAGCGCGACCAGCAGGCCGTTGTACTCGTAGCGGATCAGCTGCGCGCCCGGGGCGAAGCCCTGGTCCAGCCGCGCCCCGCTGCCGTTGGCCACGGCCACGCGGCGCGGCTGCGCCGGCCAGCCGCCGAGCGCGGCCAGATGCGCCTGCAGCGAGTCGCGCAGCGGGTCCGCCTGGCCCGTCGTCCCGGCCGGCTCGGTGAAGTGGTAGAGCAGCAGCTGGCGCGCCGCCGGGCGCTCGAGCGTGGCCAGGAACTCGGCGGCCGAGGCCGACTGGTCGGCGAAGAAGGAGATCCAGTACTGCAGGCCGAGCGGGATGTCGGCCCCGGCCTGCGGCCCGTCGAACGAGATCCACGTGCGCACGCGGTGCGGCAGGCCCTGCGACTCGAGCCACAGCAGCGCGTAGCGCGTGCATAGCCCGCCCATGCTGGCGCCGACCAGCGCCAGCGTGGTGGTCGGCGCGACCCGTGCCTGCACCTGCTGCACCAGCTCGGCCACCAGCAGGCCGTTCGCCTCCACCGGCACGGTCGCGTCGGCGAAGTCGAGCACCACCGCGTCGAAGCCGTCCGCGCGCAGCGTCTCGATCAGGTCCTGCTGGTTCAGCAGGGCGTACAGCTCGTCCCAGCCCATCGAGTTGTCGAGGTCGAAGCCCTCCACGACCACGACCGGGTTCACGAGCTGCGTGCGGCCCGGCGCGAGGTGGACGTAGGCGTCGCCCGCGGCGTACAGGCCCTCGAACGGCACCGCCGCCGTCACGTGCAGCGTGTCGTCGGGCAGCGGCGCGGCCAGCGCCGCCACCTCGAACGCCGCACGCGCCTCGGCCACCGAGCCGTCGGCGCGGACGAACCGCGCCGTGAGCGTGCGCCGGCCCGTCGCGGCGTAGCCCGTCCGCACCCGTTCGCCGAGCCCGACCGGGCGGAAGCCCCGCCCGTCGTCGAGGTCGAGCAGCAGCCGGGCCGGCGCGCCCGGCTCGAGGAGGCACCGCTCCGCGTCCAGCGTGAACACCACGTCGGCGCCGCGGTACGTGCGCGGCGCCAGCGCCGCGAACGCCGTCGCGCGGCAGCGCTCGAGCGGCGAGGCCGGCCCGGCCGCGAGCCGTCCGTCCGCGAAGCGCAGCGAACCGTCGGCCAGCGCGCCGGGGCGCACCCGGTCGAACGAGCGGTCGAAGAGCGCCAGCG
>CAZSQE010000163.1:0-5428 GCA_964608905.1 uncultured bacterium
GTCCGGGCCCGTGCCCGCCGAGGCCGGGGCCCGGACCGAGGCCCATGCTCATCGCGCCCCGGTCCCTACCACGGCGCGCCCGGCACCGCCTGCGCCTGCACCTCGGCGACCTGCTTCGGGTCGTCGGGGAACAGGCCGGCCTTCGGCAACCGCGCCACGAGCGGCACCCAGCGCGCCTCGCGCGCGAAGACCTCGCGGAAGTGCTTCAGCGCCTCGGCCCGGCGGCCGTTCGTGTACATCGAGACCGCGGCCCAGAAGCGCAACTCGACCACCTCGGGCGCCAGCGCCAGCGCCGCCTCGTAGTGGCGCAGCGCCTCCTCCGGCCGCTTCTCGACGATGGCGTTGTCGCCGGCGTCCGCGAGGTTGTAGGCGCGCCGCAGCCGCACCAGCCGGCGCAGCTCCACCAGCGGCTCGGCGCTGTCCTCGACGCGCAGGTCGAAGAGCCGGTCGGCCCACGGCTTGCCGCTCGGCTGCGCCTTCACCACCACGAGCGCCGCCGACTGGCGGCCGCGGATGTCGCCGCCCTCCTTCTCCGCCGCCTCGAGCGCGGCGAGCAGCCGCTCGGCCAGGTCGCCGGTCGAGGCCTCGTAGGCCCCGGCCATCGCCGGCCAGACGCGGTCGCTGGCCATGAGGTTGGCCTGCACGGAGTACTGCGCGCCCGTCCGGTGCCCGGCCTCGGGGATGCAGGCGCCGCCGGTCCACGCCGCGACGCTCCCCTTCGCGTCCACCATCGCCACCTGCCGGCCCTCGTTGTGGGCGTCGAGCCTGAGCAGCGAGTCGAGCGCCTGCTTCGCCGTGCTCCCGGCGCGCATCAGGTCGAGGCCGCCCGGGCCGTAGTCCACCAGCACCAGCGACTGGGTGCAGACCGCGCCCACGCCGGACTCGACCCAGGGCACGGTGGGCCCCACCGAGAAGTAGTGCGACTGCACGGCCGCGCCCAGCTCCCCGGTCTTCGGATCGCGGGCGACGATGGAGTAGGTGTGGGCCAGCGGCGCGCTCCCCGGCAGTCGCCCGGGGTCATCGGGGGCGGCGGGGGCCACGGCCAGCAGGGCGAGCAGCGACGGCACGGTCCAGGACATGACGACCTCCCGCGGAAGAGACGATTCCGCCCGCAGGCTAGCAGGAGAGGGAGCGGATGCCGAACCGGCGGCCGCCCCGCCGCCGGCCGTGCGTCACGCTGGTCGGGCGCTTCGTCGCGACGACGGCCCTCCGGCAGGATGCGACCTCACGGTCCCCGGGGACGGTCGCGCGGCAAGCCGGAGGCCGCCGAAACGGAACGCCCGCGGGAGCGAGTCCCGCGGGCGCCGGAGGCCGGGAGACGGGGGATCAGACCGGGACCATCGTCCCTTCGTCCATGATCCACTTGTAGTGGTAGCGGCCGTTCACCACGACATCGGGCTGGGAGGTGCCGTTGAAGGTGATGACCACGACCGCGACCAACCGTTTCGCCACGTCCCCCTGGTCGGAGCTGTTCAGCACGTCCACCCGGACCGTCAGGGTCAGGGTGCCGCTCACCGGGTGGCCGTCGGACTTGCGCACGCCCACGTTCGCCACGGTCAGGGCGCTGCGCCACCAGGCGTGGCGCGCGAACTCGCCGTCGAGCGAGCGGAAGGTGTTGAGCAGCGTGTCGGCGCAGGCGCCGTTGACCACCGCCTGGCTGTCGGCCTCCTGCAGTCCGGTGAAGTCGTAGTTCGAGTGGTGCGCCACGGTGGCCGTGTCCCGCGGCGTCTCGACCGTGCCCCGGATGTCCGAGCGCCAGTTCATGCGCGCGACGTCGGGCCCGAAGTCGGCCAGCTCGGTGCCCTCGGCGTCGTAGAAGCGGCGCGAGACCGCGACGGTGAGGCCGCCCACGGTGACCGTGGTGTCCCAACGGGCGCCCAGCGGCATCAGCCGGTCGGCCAGGGTCGGCATGCGCGAGCTCGAGGACATCGAGCTGCCCGCCGCCTCGACGTCGAAGCCGACGTAGTCCATGACGAAGGCGGTCTGCAGCGCGATGTCGTTCGCCTCGCTCTGCGTGAGGTCGGAGGTGCCGGGGCCCAGCGGGTTCCTGCTGCTCGAGCCGCAGCCGGCGACGAAGGGCAGCAGGACGAGCAGCGCGAGTGCGGTCCAGCGGAGGGTGGAGCGGGTGCGCATCGGCGGATCTCCTTGGAGGACGTCGGGCGAGGCAGGGAAGAACGCACCCGAAGGCGCAAGGCGCGTGCCACGGCCGGCGCCGAGGCGGCGGGCGCGGTTGCGGCGGCGCCCGGGTCCCCCCGGCTTGCGGGCCGCACGGAATCCTGCCGACCATGGCCACGGTCCGGCCGCAAACGCCCCGCTGCCGGGCGGCCTCCGGGAGACGCCATGGCGTCTTTCCGCTTGCCTTCGTCGTGGGTGCCGGGGAGACTGCGCCCCCATGTGTCCGCTCCGGGCCGTCCTGGGAGCCGTGCTCCTCGCCGTTCTGCTCGCGCCGCCGGCGCGGGCGGTCGAGCGCGAGCGCGTGGCCGCCGTGCGGGCGGCCGGCCCCGTCCGCGTGGACGGGGTGCTCGACGAGGCCGACTGGGCGCGGGCCGGGGTCGTCACGGCGCTGCGCCGCATCGAGGACCGCGAGGGCGAGGCGCCCTCCGAGTCCACCGAGGTGCGCGTGCTGTTCGACGACGCGCACGTCTACTTCGGCTTCCGCTGCTTCAACCGCGGCCCCGGCGCCATCCGCGGCAGCCTCGCGCCGCGCGACCAGATCCTCGACCTCGACTTCGCCGGCGTGCTGCTCGACACCTACCAGGACCGGCACCGCGCCTACGCCTTCGCGGTGAACCCGTACGGCGTGCAACTCGACGGCATCTACACCGGCGAAGACGTGAACACGGAGTGGGACGGGGTGTGGGACGCCGAGGTCACCCGCGGGCCCGACGCATGGACCGCGGAGTTCGCCATCCCGCTGCGCACGCTCAGCTTCCCCGAGCGCGGCCCGGGCGCGTGGGGGTTCATGGTGCGGCGGCAGATCGCCAAGACGGACGAGATCTGCAGCTGGCCGCTGGTGCGCGCCGCCGTGGCCGGCGACGACATGCTGCAGGCCGCCGACCTCACCGGGCTGGACGGGCTGCGCGGCGGCGGGCTCTTCGACCTGCAGCCCTACGCCGCGTCGACCTGGACCACGCAGCGCGGCGCGGACGGCGCGTGGACGGACCGCGACGCCCACGACGTGGGCGTGGACGCGCGGGTGCCGCTCAACTCCACGCTGGTGCTGAGCGCCACGGTGAACCCCGACTTCAGCCAGGTCGAGGCCGACGCGCTGCAGATCGACGTGAACCAGCGCTATCCGCTCTTCTACGACGAGAAGCGCCCGTTCTTCCTCGAGGGCGCCGACATCTTCGGCACCGCCTTCGACCTCATCTACACGCGGCGCGTCGCCGACCCCTCCTGCGGCATCAAGCTCACCGGCCGGCTCGGGGACGCGCGCGTCGGCGGCATGGTGCTGCGCGACGACGGCGGCGCCTCGCTGGCCGGCGTGGGCGGCGGGCCGAGCGAGGGGGTCTCGGGCAAGGGCTGGTTCCAGCTCGGCCGGGCCGCGTGGGAGTTCGGCGAGAACTCGAGCGTGGGCGCGCTCGTGGCCCTGCACCAGACGGACGGGGCCTCCGTCGTGCCGGCCATGGTCCCGACCGAGCCGTCCGCCGTGTGGAACGACTTGTCGCATGATCAGGCCACGAACGCGGTGTACGCGCTGGACGCCGACCTGCGCCTGTCGCGCCGCTGGTTCTTCCACGGGCAGCTCGCCGGCAGCCGGACGCACGCGAGTCGTTACACCTGGGGCCTCCCCGACTGGGACTCGGCCGGGGTGCCCGGCGCGTGGGACGCGGTCCGCACGCAGCGCAACGACCACGCCTACGGGCTCGAGTTGGACTACGACGACGGCATCCGCGAGCTGACGCTCATCCACCAGTACGTCGGGCCCGACTTCCGTGCCGAGAGCGGTTTCCTGAGCCGCGTGGACTTCCGCCGCACCCGCGCGAGCGGGAGCTTCCACGTCCGCCCGCAGAACGCCGTGCTGCGCTCGGTGCAGCCCATCCTCGAGGGCTACGTCCTGCACGACCACGACGGCCGGCTGCAGGAGTGGTGGTGGGGCCCGATGGTGGAGTGGCGCTTCCAGAAGCAGACGAACGTGTGGGCCGAGTTCGGCCGTTTCCAGGAGCGCTGGCAGGGGCGTGACCACCTCGGCAGCCGCGTCGAGCTGGAGGTGGAGAACACGCAGTGGAAGCCGCTGGCCGTGGAGCTGGCGATGGATGTCGGCGACGGCATCTACTACGGAGAGGACGCCGCCTCGTCCTACCTCGGCTGGCTCGAGGAGTACCGGCTGGAGGGCACGCTGCGGCCCTCGCCGCGGCTCACGGTCGAGATGGGGGCGGAGTGCAACCGCTTCTCGCGCGACCACGGACGCGTCGTCGTCTACGACGTGTGGACGCTGGGGGCCAAGGCCACCTGGCAGTTCACGCGCCGGCTCTACGTGCGGCTCTACCCGCAGTACGACACCGACGCCGAGCACCTCGACGCCGACGCGCTGGTCGGCTACGTGCTCCACCCGGGCTCGGTGCTCTACCTCGGATACAACGGCGACGCCGACCGGCTCGCCGGCCGCGCGCGCGCGACCGGGCACACGGCGTTCCTGAAGGTCTCGTACCGGTTCCAGCGGTAGTCCGGACGATCCGCGGACCCGCGGTTTCGGGCCCACAGAGCGCAGGTGCCCCCGGACCCGATCCTGCACGTGGCCGTCGCGATCCACCGGCGTCCGCGCGGCAGCCTAGACGTCGCGCTCCCACTCCGGCCCGTAGGCCAGCGTGCCTGCGGGATCCAGCGCGGCGCGGATGCGCGCGCGCAGCTCGAGCGCCGCGGCCTGCGGCGGTAGGTACGGGGGCAACGCCACGCCACCGGCCTCGAGCAGGACGAGCCCCGCCCGGGCGAGGCGGTCCGCGGTCTCGGCGGCGGCCCCGGGCGCGGGGAAGACGTGCAGCCGCCCGGCCGGCGCGTGCAGCAGGAAGGGCACGCGCTCCGGGCCGTCGAGCAGCGCCGCGAGCGCCGCTGGAGGACCCGCGCTGGGCGCGGGTGCCCCGCCGCCGCCGGTGAACGCGAGATGCACGCACGCAGCGGACCCGTGCGGAGCGCGGGTGCCCCGGTCCCCGCCGTCGCGGTCCTCGACGTCGGCGAGCGACTGCCACAGCTTCGCGACCGAATCGCCCTCGAGCCGCGCGTCGGGCTCGCCCAGCATGCGCGTGTACGCCGCCGCCTGCTCGTCCACGCGCGCCTCGTCGTCCTCGAGGCCCACGACCAGCGTGAAGGGGTCGGTGGGTGAGGACACCGGCAGCGCGCCGCCGAGACGATCGCCGACCACGGTGAGCACCGCCGGCTCGAGCGCCGCCAGCGCCACCCAGCGCGCGGCGTCGAGCCGGCGGTGCTCACC
>CAZSQE010000164.1:0-5407 GCA_964608905.1 uncultured bacterium
CCCCCGGCTCCCTGGGGGGACCCGGGGGGGGCGACCGCATGCGGGTGTACATCGGCGGCCCGGGCCCGGGCAGCTCGCGACGGATGCGGGCCTACGTCGAGCGACGGGCGCGCTTCGCGCTCTCGCGCTTCGGCGCGGCGGTGGTCCGGGTGCAGGTCCGCCTGTCCGAGGAGGAGGGTTCCCGGGGTCGGGTGGAGCGGGTGTGCCGGGTGGTCGCCGCGGTGCGGGGCGCCGCCCCGTTCGTGGTCGAACAGCGCGACGAGCGGATGGAGCCGGCCGTGAACCAGGCCTTCGATCGCGTCGCGCGCCAGGTGGCGCGGACGATGGAGAGGCTGGACCGGACGTGGAAGGTCTCGGAGGACCGGTGAACCCGGGCCTCCGTGCAGCGGCGGGGTCCCGCCGGAGCCCGGGTGGGGGCGGTCCCGCGCGCCGCGGAAAGGACGGGACGGTCATGCTCACGAACTCGACCGGTGATCATCGCCACCTCGGCGGCGGGCTCCTGTCGCGCTTCTGGGAGCGCGTGCGCAGGAGCCGCCATCGCCTCCTCATGCTGGACTACGACGGCACCCTGGCGCCGTTCCGCCTCGAGCGCAGCCAGGCGCAGGTCCCGCCTGCCACGCACGCGGTCCTGCGGCGCATCGCCGTGAGCGGAGCCACGCAGGTCGCGATCGTGTCCGGCCGGCAGGTCCCGGAGCTCGAGCGGCTGCTCGGGCCCCTGCCCGTGGACCTGGTCGGCGAGCACGGGTGGGAGCGGCGCTCCGCCGAGGGCCGGCTGACCAGGCGGCGGCTGCCGCCGGAGGTGATGAGGCGGCTCGAGCGGGCCGCGCGCGCCGCCCGGGCCAGCGGCTGGGGAGTGCACCTCGAGCGCAAGCGCTGCTCGCTCGTGCTCCACACCCGCGGCCTGCCGCCGGAGGCGGCGCGGGAGCTCGCGTTCGAGTGCGAGCGGCTCTGGCGGACGTACTTCGAGTGCGACACCCTCCGCCTGCACCGGATCCACGGCGGCGTGACCCTGCGGGCGTCCGGCCAGCACAAGGGCAGCGCGGTCGCCCAGCTGGTCGCCGGCAGTCCGCCCGGGACGCTGGCGGTCTACCTCGGCGACGACGCGGCCGACGAGGACGCCTTCGTGCAGCTCCTCGGCTGCGGCGTGCCGATTCGCGTCGGGGGTCTGGACCGGCCCTCGGTGGCTCCCTTCCACCTCGGCTCGGCGGACGATGTGCACGCGTTCCTCGAGCGCTGGGAGGCGGTCACCACGGACGGGGCGCGCGCGGCCGCGCCCGACGACCGGAGGTCGGCGTGACGAACGAGATCCTGGTCCGCTGGCTGGTCGGCATCGGCCTGGTGGTGGGCACGTGGGCGCTCGGGTGGCTGTTCCGCCGCTTCGCGCTCGGGCGGCTGGCCCAGCTCGTGCGCCGGACGCCGACCGACCTCGACGAGATGCTGCTGGACGCCGTGCGCCCGCACGTCCCGGTCTGGTTCCTCCTGCTGGGGCTGGTGATCGGCTCGCGCTACGTCGAGCCGGACGCCGCGCGACTGGCCATCGTGGACCAGGTGAGCGGCGCCGTGCTCGTCCTGTCGCTCACGCTGGCCATCGCCTCCTTCCTCGGCCGCCTGGTCGCCCGCCGGGCGGCGAACTGGCCCGACACGCTGCCCTCGACCACCCTCGTGCAGAACGCCGTGCGCCTCGTCGTCGTCGGCCTCGGCGCCCTCGTCGTCCTCTCCGACCTCGGCATCGCCATCACGCCGCTGCTGACCGCGCTGGGCGTGGGTTCGCTGGCCGTGGCGCTCGCGCTCCAGCCCACGCTGTCGAACCTCTTCGCCGGCTTCTACATCTCGCTGGCCCGGCAGATCCGCGTCGGGGACTACGTCGAGCTGGAGACGGGGCAGCAGGGCTACGTCGTCGACATCGGCTGGCGCTCGACGCAGATCCGCGAGCTCCCCAACAACATCATCGTCGTCCCCAACGCGCGCGTCGCCGAGATCATCGTCAAGAACTACGCGCTGCCGGTGACGGAGCAGTCGGCGCTCGTGCAGGTGGGGGTGAGCTACGCCTCGGACCTCGGGCAGGTCGAGCGCGTCACCATCGAGGTGGCGCGCGAGGTGCAGCGCACCGTGGCGGGCGCCCAGCCCGACTTTGAGCCCTTCATCCGCTATCACACGTTCGGGGACTCGTCCGTCGGCTTCAGCGTCATCCTGCGGGTGAAGGAGTTCACGGATCGCTACCTGGTGACCCACGAGTTCATCAAGCGGCTGCACGCGCGCTACGCCGCCGAGGCGATCGAGATCCCGTTCCCCCAGCGGGTCGTGCACCTGGCGGAGGCGCCCGAGCGGGAGGAGACGACATGACGCGAGTCCGAAGACGCGGGGGGGCGGTGGTGCTCCTCGTGGCGGTCGCGGCCCTGTGCGCCGCGCTGGCGCTGTCGCTGGCGCCGCGCCCGGCGCACGGCGACAGCGTGCGCGACGGGGACCGGGCGCTGGGGGCCGGTCGCCTCGAGGAGGCCATGCGGTCCTACGAGCGGGCGGCGTCCGCCGGTGCCGCCGCCGGCCAGGCGGGCGTGGGGCGGGTCTGGCTGCGCCGGGGTCGCTTCGAGAGGGCTCTCGAGGCGTTCCGGCGGGCGCAGGCGATGGACCCGAGGCTGGCGGCCGCCCACTGCGGCCAGGGCGAGGTGCTCCGCCGCCAGGGGAAGTGCGAGGAGGCCATCCCGTTCTTCGAGCGGGCGACGGAGCTCGACCGCCGCTTCCCGGAGGCGCAGCTGGGCCTGGGCAACTGCCTGGTCGCCGTCGGGCAGTACGAGCGCGGCATCGCGACTCTGAACCAGGGCCTCCGGTGGGGGAAGCAGTGGATGCCACGCTTTCTCGCTGCGCGCGGCGCGGCGTGGGCGGCGCAGGACTCGCTGCGCGCCGCCGGCATCGACTTCACGCTGGCGCGCGAGGAGGCTCCCGGCGACCCGGCAATCCGCAAGGCGGTCGGGGAGTTCTACATGTCGCGCGGGACCTGGTCGCTGGCCGTCCCCGAGCTGCGGGTCGCGGTGGCGCTCGATTCGACCGACGCCGAGGCGCGCGGCTCGCTCGCGCAGGCGCTCTTCTACGACGAACGCTACGACGAGGCGCTGGTGGAGTACCGGCAGCTGCGGGCGCGCGCCCCCGACTACGCCCCGGGCCTGCTGGGATTGGGCGACCTCCTCTATCGCGCCGGCGTGGCCGACCCGCGCCGATACGCCGAGGCCCGCGGTCCCCTGCAGGACTACGTGCGGCTCGAGCCGTCCGACCCAAAGGGCTGGAGCCTGCTGGGTCGCACGCTCTACCGGCTGGGCGCGCGCGACAGCGCGCTCGAGGTGATGCACCGGGCGGAGGAGCTCGGTGACGCGAGCAGCGACCTCCATTCGACGCTGGCCCACGCGTACACGGAGCGGAGGGAGTGGGACAAGGCCCTCGCGTCGTTCGCGCGGGGCCGGCCCGGACCGCACGAGCTCCCGCTCCTGGCCCAGGTCTACGAGGTGACGGGGCACCCGGCGCAGGCCGACTCGGTGTATCGCCTGATCATCGACGCCGACTCCGCCTCGGCCACGGCGGCCTTCGCGTTCAACCAGCGCGCGAAGCTCCGCTTCCGCGAGAGGGACTTCGCCGCCGCCGACAGCCTGTTCGGGCGCGCGCTCGCGCTCGATCCCGGCAACGGGGAGGCGTGGTTCTACCGGGGGCTCACCCTCAAGGAGCAGGGGCGCGAGCCCGAGGCGCTGGAGGCCCTCCGGCGGGCGGCCGCCATCGACACCACGAGCGCCGACCGGTTCTTCTGGCTGGGGGCGTTGGCCGACGGACAGCGGCATGCCGCGGAGGCCGAACGGGCCTTCCGGCGCTCGCTGGCGATCGATTCGACCGGTGCCTTGGCCGCAACGTGCTACCGGCAGCTCGGATACGGCCACCTGTTGAGGAAACAGTGGAAGGCCGCGATCCCGCTCCTGGAGCGGGCCGTGGCGCTGACGCCGCAGGACGCCCAGGCCTGGCTCTGGCTGGCCCAGGGGTCGCAGAACTCCGGGGATCGCGGGCGGGCGACGGACTGCTATCGGCGCGTCCTGGTCCTCGAGCCCGGGAACGCCGAGGCGACGAGGGGACTGAGGACACTGGCCGGCAGCGCCCGACCGGCTCCGTAGGGCGGGAGGCAGCGCCCGGCCGGCGGACCACGACGGAGGAGGGGACCTCACGATGGCGATTCTCACGCAGGATCGACTCAGGCCGCTGCTGCAGGCGGCATCGGGGCCTTGCGTTTCGATCTACCTGCCGATGCACCGTCCGGGGCGGGGCGGCAAGCAGGACGCCGTGCGCTTCGCGAACTCGCTCCGGGAGGCCGAGCGGCTCCTGTCGGACCGGCACTCCCCGCGGGAGATCCGGACCCTGCTCGACCCGGTGGCGGCTCTGCCGAACGCGGACTTCTGGCGCCACCAGGCCGAAGGGCTCGCGGTCCTGCGCTCGGCGGACGTGCTGGAGGAGTTCCGTGTCCCCCTGCGCGTGCCCGAGTTGGTCGTCGTGGCGAAGAGCTTCCACGTCCGGCCGCTGATCCGGTGCCTGAACTCGAGGGAGCGGTACTTCCTGGTGTCGCTGTCCCGGGCCGGGGTGGTCGTGTTCGAGGGATCCGTGGCCTCCCTGGCGCCCGTGTCCGTCGCCGGACTCCCGCAGAGCCTGGCGGAGCACGCGGCCGGCGCCAGCCGGGGCCGGAACCCGAACCTGCGTGCGACCAGTCCCGGGGCCGCGGGCCGGCGCGGTCCCGCCGCGGGAGAGGAACTGACGTCGTACTTCCGCGCGGTCGACCGCGCCCTGCGGCGCGCCCTGCGGCGCGACGAGGCGCCGGTGATCCTCGCCGGAGCCGACGTCCACCGGTCGGTCTACCGCTGGGTCAGCCGACTGAAGGGGTTGGTGGAGAAGGACGTGGCCGGCGGCCACGACGCGATGACCCCTGACGAGCTGCGCGCCCGGGCCTGGCCGATCGCGCAGCAGGCTCTGCGTCTCCAGGAGGACCGGGCGCTGGAGCGGTACACGCGCGCCGCCAGGCGGCGACGCACGCGCGAGGTCCTCGAGGACATCGTCTACGACGCGCGACGCGGCCGGGTCCGCCGTCTCTTCCTCGCGGCCGGTGTCCGCGTGTGGGGGACGTTCGACCCGATCACCGGCCGCATCCTCCGGACGGGCGGGCAGCGGGGTAGCCAGGACGACGACGTGCTCGACGACGTGGCGGAGGCCGTGTTCCTGTACGACGGCGACGTCCTCACCCTCCCGCGCGACCGCATGCCCCACGGGCACGCCGTGGCGGCGGAGCTGCGCTGAGCACCGGCGCGCGAACGCGGCGGGCGCCGGGGGTGCGCGCGATGGGGAGGGGTCCGGCGATCGGAGCGCTGTGTGCCGCGATCGCGCTGGCGGG
>CAZSQE010000165.1:0-5399 GCA_964608905.1 uncultured bacterium
GTCAAGGCGCGCCCCGGCGCCGCGCCCGGCGCCGGGGCGTGACCTCCGCGGGCCGCGCGGCCCGGCTACTCGGGCGTCCAGGCCGGCACCCGGCCCGGGGTCCACGGCGCGCCCAGCGCCTCCGCCCGCTCCTCGAGCCGGCGCAGGTCGCCCTCGACCAGCCCCCGCAGCCGCTCGAGCGCCGGGGCGAACCGCGCCGCGGCGATGTCGTAGTTGCGCCGGTGGGTCTGCGTCGGGGCCGAGGTCGAGGTCCAGCTGCCCGAGACCACCTGGCCGACGCGGTCCAGCACCGCCGGCGGCACCGGCTCGTTCTTCGCGGCCACGACCGCGTCGCCGGTCAGCGTCACCTGCAGCTCCTCGAGCCGCGCCTCGAGGGCGCGCGCCTCCCCGGCGAGGCCGGGGTCGGCGCCCGGGGTGTCGTGCAGGGCCTGCTTCAGGTGCGCGAGCCGGTCCTTCGCCTCCGCCACGCTGCGGACCGCGCCGAGCACCGCCCGCTGCAGCCGGGCGACGCGGCGCTGGAAGGCCAGCGTCGCCTCGCGGTCCGCCGGCGGCAGCGACGAGCCGCCGAGGGCCTTCACCTCGAAGTCCAGCGGCCCGGCCAGCGTCGTCCACCGGCCGTCCACCCGCTTCGCCAGCGAGACGCGGTACTCCCCCGGCGCCGCCAGCGGCCCGCTCGGCGGCCGTTCCCACGGGGCCAGCTCGGGCGGCTTGCCGAGCCGGGTGGGGTTCGCCGCCGGGTAGCGCAGGTCCCAGGCGACCCGGTGGAAGCCGGCGGAGACCGGGCCGCTGACCCGCCGCACCACCGCGCCGGCCTCGTCCGTCACCGTCAGCACGATGGCCGGGTCCTCCTCGCGCGCCTCGGCCCGCAGCGAGTCCCAGGGCGGGTAGAAGACGTCGCCGCCCCGCTTCTCGATCTCCCTCTCCACCGCCCGCCGGGCCTCGCGGCGGCTCTTGAGCCCCTCCTTCAGGTAGTAGGTGAAGACCGCGCCGAAGGGCGGGTTCGGCGCGGTGAAGAAACCGTCCCCCTGCTGGCTCTTGCCCGGGTCGCCCAGCGGGTAGGCCGGCATGTAGGCCCACGCCGGGCGCACCGGGAAGAGCGCGCTCTCCCGCGACAGCAGCGACGCGTCGGCGGTGCGCAGCGGCGAGTAGTCGTCCAGCACGTAGAGGCCGCGGCCGAAGGTGCCGACCAGCAGGTCGTGCTCGCGCTCCTGCACGGCCAGGTCCTTGACGCAGATGGGCGGCATGCCGCCCTTGAGCTGGACCCAGCGCCGCCCGCCGTCGTTGGTGAAGAACACCCCGAACTCGGTGCCGACGAAGAGCAGCTCCCGGTCCACGTGGTCCTCGACCATCGCCCACACCGGGCCGTTCGCCGGCAGGTCGGCGGCGATGGAGGTCCAGGTGCGCCCGAGGTCCGTGCTCCTGAGCACGTAGGGACGGAAATCCGCCTGCTTGTGGTTCTGGAAGGTGGCGTAGACGGTGCTCGGGTCGTGGTGCGAGGGGACGAGGCGCGAGACGTAGGTGAACTCCGGCACGCCCGGGAACCGCTCGACGCGGCGCCAGCTCCCGCCGCCGTCCTCGCTGACCTGGACCAGCCCGTCGTCGGTGCCGACGAACAGCACCCCCTCCCGCAGGGGCGACTCGGCGAGGGCGACGATGTTGCCGTAGAACGAGGTCGAGGCGTTCTTGGCGACCGCGTCCACGCTCCAGACCCGCCCCATCATGCGCAGCCGGTTGCGGTCGAGCTGCCGCGTCAGGTCGGGGCTGACCGGGCGCCAGGAGTCGCCGCGGTCGTCGCTGCGGAACAGCCGGTGGGCGGCGAAGTAGAGCCGCGTGTGCGCGTGCGGGCTGAGGATCAGCGGCGAGTCCCAGTTCCAGCGCAGCGCCGGCTCGCCGGCGTCCGGCTGCGGCTGGATGTCCACCTGCTCGCCGGTGCGGTGGTCGTAGCGGACCAGGCCGCCGTACTGCGACATCGAGTAGAGGACGTTCGGGTCCTGCGGGTCGACGCGGGTCTGGTAGCCGTCGCCACCGACGGTGATGAACCAGTCCTGGTTCATGATGCCGTTCTCGTTCACCGTGCGGGACGGCCCGCCCAGCGTGTTGTTGTCCTGGGTGCCGCCGTAGACGTTGTAGAACGGCGTCGACTCGTCCACGGCCACCTTGTAGAACTGGGTCACCGGCAGGTTCGGGAAGAAGCGCCAGTTCGCGGCGCGGTCGAAGGACTCGTAGAGGCCGCCGTCGCTGCCGGCGATCAGGTGGTCCGTGTCGGCGGGGTCGATCCACAGCGCGTGGTCGTCCACGTGCTTGTACCTGCCCGGCACCCGCTTCCAGCTCTTCCCGCCGTCCTCGGTGACCATCATGAAGGTGTCCATCGAGTAGACGCGGTCCGCGTCCCGCGGGTCGGGGACCAGCTCGGAGTAGTACTGCGGGCTGCCCGGGACGTAGTCGCTGGTCTTCTCCCAGTTGCCGCCGGCGTCGCGCGAGCGGTAGGTGCCGCCCGCCTTGCCGGCCGCCTCGATCACCGCGTAGACCACGTCGGGGTCCGCCGGCGAGACGGCCAGCCCGATGCGGCCGATGTCCTCCCTGGGCAGGCCGTTCGCGAGCTTCTTCCACGTGGCGCCGGCGTCCACCGACTTGTAGATCGCGCTCTCCGGCCCGCCGTCGATCAGCGACCAGACGTGGCGGCGGCGCTGGTAGGCGGCGGCGTAGAGCACGTCGGGGTCGCGTGGGTCGAACCACAGGTCCGACACGCCGGTGCGCGGGCTGACGTCGAGCACCTTCGTCCAGGCCTTCCCCCCGTCGACGCTCTTGTAGACGCCGCGGTCCCCGCCGTCGGCCCACAGCGGCCCCTGGGCCGCGACGTAGACGACGTCCGTGTCGCGCGGGTCGAGCAGGATGCGGGCGACGTGCTCGGAGGCCTTGAGCCCCACGTTCGTCCACGTCCGGCCCGCGTCGTCGGAGCGGTACACCCCGTCGCCGTAGCCCACCGAGCGCTGGCTGTTGTTCTCGCCGGTGCCGACCCAGACCACGAGCGGGTTCCGCGGGTCCACCGTCACGCAGCCGATCGAGTACGAGCCCGCCTGGTCGAAGACCGGGGTGAAGGTGTTGCCGGCGTTGGTCGTCTTCCACACCCCGCCGCTGGCCACCGCCACGTACCAGGTGGCCCGGTCCGTGGGATGGATGGCCAGGTCCCCGATGCGCCCGGAGTTCATCGCCGGGCCGAGCGAGCGCAGTTCGAGGCCGGTGAAGGTCGCGGAGGCCAGCAGGGTGTCGGCCCCGGCCGGCGGGGCCGGCGCGCGGTCCCTCCCCCGGGCGGGCGCGGCGGTCCCCGCCGCGGCCCCGACGGCGAGCAGCGCGATCGCGAGCAGGACGACTCGGGTTCGTCTCATCGTGTTCTCCCCACGTGCGGTCGAAGGTGCCGCGCGGACGGGCGCGGTGACGGGCATGGACGGCGCGCATTCTAGGCCAGCGCGCCGCCGGAGCACAGGCCGCGGCCGGCGCCCCGCTCCCCATCGCCGCGCCCCGCCCGTTCCGGCTTGACGCCGGGCCGCGCGGCGCGGTACGGGTCCACCCTCGCGGGCTGCCCGGCACCGGTGCCGGCCGCCAGGCCGCTGGCCGCCACCCGCGCCACGCCGTCGGGAAACCCGCCCGGAGGAGGAACCGATGCCCCAGCGAACCGCCCCCGCACCCACCGGCCCGGCCGCGCCGGCCACCCACGCCCTGCCCGAGACCGAGCGGCTCGCCGCGCTCGGCACGCACGCCGAGCGCGGCCTCGAGGCGGCCGAGGCCGCGGCCCGAATCGAGCGCCACGGCCCCAACCGGATCACCGAGCGCAAGACCGAGGGCCCGCTGAAGCGCCTGCTCGACCAGTTCCGGGCGCCCCTGGTCCTCGTGCTCCTGGCGGCCGCGGCGGTGAGCGCCCTGCTCAAGGGCGTGGTGGACGCGGCGGTCGTGCTCGGCGTGGTGGTGGTCAACGCGCTGGTGGGCTTCGTCCAGGAGTCCCGCGCCCTGCAGGCGGTGCAGGCGCTCGGCCGCGCCCTGGTCAGCCAGGCCACGGTGGTGCGCGGCGGCCACCGGCTGCTGCTCGACGCGCTCGAGCTGGTGCCCGGCGACCTGGTGCTGCTGCAGGCGGGCGACCGCGTGCCCGCCGACCTGCGGCTGCTGCAGGCGCGCGAGTTGTCGGTGGACGAGTCCGCGCTCACCGGCGAGTCGCTGCCGGTCGAGAAGCAGCCGGGCACGCTGGCGGCCGACACGCCGCTCGCCGACCGGCGCAACATGGCCTACGCCTCGACGCTGGTGACGCGCGGCGCCGGCACGGGCGTGGTCGAAGCCACCGGCGACGCCACCGAGATCGGGCGCATCGCCGGCCTCATCGCCGGCGCCGAGGTGCTGGCCACGCCGCTCACCCGCCGCATCGCCCGCTTCACCCGGGTGCTGCTGTTCGCCATCCTCGGCGTCTCGGCGGTCACCTTCGCCATCGGCCTGTGGCGCGGCGAGCCCCTGGGCGAGGTCGTGCTGGCGGTGGTGGCGCTGGCGGTGGGCGCCATCCCCGAGGGCCTGCCGGCGGCGGTCACCATCATGCTGGCCATCGGCGTGGCGCGCATGGCGAGGCGGCGCGCCATCATCCGCCGGCTGCCCACGGTCGAGACCCTGGGCAGCACGACGGTCATCTGCACCGACAAGACCGGCACGCTGACCCGCAACGAGATGACCGTGCAGGAGCTGGTCGCGGGCGGCGAGACCTTCCAGGTCTCGGGCACCGGCTACGCCCCCGCGGGCGAGCTGCTGTCCGCGGGGCGGCGCACCGCGGCGGACGCGCGCCCGGCGCTGCGCGAGTGCCTGCGCGCCGGCGCGCTGTGCAACGACGCCGCGCTCGAGGAGCGGGACGGGCGCTGGGCGGTGCAGGGCGACCCCACCGAGGGCGCCCTGCTGGCGGTGGCGCGCAAGGCCGGGCTGGACGAGACGGCGCTGCGCGCGGCGGCGCCGCGGCTCGACGCCGTGCCCTTCGACTCGGCCCACCAGTACATGGCGACGCTGCACGCGGCGCCGGGCGGCGGCCCGCCCGTGGCCTACGTCAAGGGGGCGCTCGAGATCCTCCTGCCGCGCAGCGTGGCCCGGCTGGACGCGCGCGGCGACGAGGTCGCGCTCGACGCGGGCGAGGTGCGCGCCTGGGGCGAGGACGAGCTGGCCCCGCAGGGCCTGCGCGTGCTGGCCTTCGCGCGCCGGACGATGCCTCCCGGGCAGCGCGAGCTGGGCCACGCGGACGTGGCCGGCGGCCTCGTCCTGCTCGGGCTGCAGGGCATGGTGGACCCGCCGCGCGCCGAGGCGGCGCCGGCGGTGGCCGCCTGCCACCGCGCCGGCATCCGGGTCAAGATGATCACCGGCGACCACCCCGGCACGGC
>CAZSQE010000166.1:0-5335 GCA_964608905.1 uncultured bacterium
GAGTATAGGCGGCGCCCGCGCGGCGGGGGAAGCCGGTCCGGGCGGCCCCGCGCCCCGTCCCCGGCGGGCCCGGGCGCGCCCTACCCGGCGTGGCCGGGGCGTTCGCCCTCGCCGGCCGCCTCCGGCGTCGCCGGCCCGCGCGCGGCGGGCAGCCGCCAGGCGGCGCGCACGCCCACCAGGGCGGCCACCGCGCACAGCGCGAAGAGCGCCGGCGCGTTGAGCCGGTCCACCAGCCACCCGCCCAGCATCGGCAGCAGCATGATGGGCCCGAGGAACGTGTTGATGAGGCCGATGAACGCCTGGCGCCGGCCCGGCGGCGCCAGCGTCAGCATCAGGCTCGAGTAGCCGGCCACCGTGGCGCTCTGCGCCGCGCCGCCGAGGAAGAAGACCAGCTCGAGCGCCAGCACGGCGGCGCCCGCGCCGAGCCAGCCCAACTGCCACGGGGAGAGCAGCGCCACCAGCGCCGCGGCCAGCGTCAGGCCCGCCACGCCGGCGGCGCCGATGCGCATGAGCACGTGGTCGCCCTGCCGCCGCGAGACGCGGTGCCAGAGCAGGTTCGCCACCACGAAGCCCGCCATGCGCACGAGCAGGAACGTGCCGGCCGTGCGCGCCGAGCCGCCCAGCTCCCGCACCGCGAACAGCGTGATGAACGGGGCGGCGGCGAACCACGCCGACAGCGTGCCGCGGGCGACGAGCAGGCGGCGGAAGTGGGCGTCGTGCGCCAGCAGGCGCCCGCCCTCGCGCAGCATGCCGAGCGGCCCCGCGCGCTCGGGCGTGGGCGGCAGCTCCGGCTCGCGCACGGCGGAGAAGAGCGCGTAACCAGCCGTGACCAGCACGGTGGCCAGGCCAAAGAGCAGGGCGAAGCGCGGCGCCTCGGTGCCGCCGTGCAGCAGGTGGCGCACCAGCAGACCGGCGAGCACGGTGGTGATCCCGCCCCAGAACAGCCGCTGCGCCCAGAACGCCCCCAGCCGCTCGCGCGGCACGGTGCGCCCCACCACCTCCATGAAGGGGACCGCCGCCAGACCGCCGCTGAACGAGTAGATGCCGTAGCAGGCGAGGAAGGTGGCGAGCAGCGCGGCCGGGTGCGCGGCCAGCGGCACGATGAGCGCCGCGAGCAGGGCGAAGGAGAGCCCGCGCAGCACGGCGGCGAGGCGGTACAGGCCGATCGAGCGGGCTCGCCGCGACAGCAGCGGCACGGTGGCGAACTGCGGCAGGAACCAGCCGAAGTCGGGCAGCGCCGCGGCGAAGCCGATGAGCCAGTTGGGCGTGCCGAGCCCGGCGAGGAAGACCGGGACCACGGTGTTGGCGTCCACCAGGCCCTCGCCGCCCATGTAGAGGGCGGAGTTCCAGACGCCGAGGCGGAACGAGCGGCGGCGCTCGCGCTCCGGCAGCGCCGCGGCCGGGTCGCTCACGGCGCCGGCGCGGCGCCCAGGGCCCGCGCCAGCCGCGGCAGGCTCACGTCGTAGCGGTAGGCGACGTGCCGGTGGCCGTCGTCGAACTCCTCGTAGACGTGCGGCACGCCCAGCGCGGCGAGCCGCCGGGCGAAGCGGCGCGCACCGTGCTGCAGGTGGTACTCGTCGCGCGTGCCGCAGTCGAGGTGGAGCAGCCGCAGCGAGCGCAGCGCCTCGACGTGCGACTCGAGCAGGACGAGCGGGTCGTGCGCCCGCCAGCGCCGCCAGACGTCCTCGCGGAACTCGCCGGTGGCGAGGTCGCAGGGCAGGGCGATGCCGAACGGCTCCGCGGCCGGGTCGGGCGAGTAGGCCGCCGCCATGCCGAGGATGTTGAGCGCCGCCATGTCGTCGCCGCTCTTGTGCGGCCGCGCCTCGAAGCGCTCGAGCCACTCGCGCAGGCCCCCGGCCCGCTGGACCTCGGTGCAGAAGCGCGGCACGTCGCCGCGGTAGCAGTAGTCGAAGCCGATGTCGCCGCTGTGGCAGGCCACCGCGGCGAACACGTCGGGCCGCGTCATGCCGAGCACGAGCGCCCCGTAGCCGCCGGAGGAGCGCCCCGCCACGCCGCGGTGGTCGCGCCCGGGGCGCGTGCGCCAGCGGCCGTCCACCCAGGCCACCAGCTCCTCGGCGACGTGGGTGCCGTAGCGGCCGGTGGCGCCGGAGTCGAGGTACTGCGAGCCGCCGAAGCGGGTGAAGGCGTCGGGCATGACGAGGATGACCTCGCCGCAACCGGCGGCGACCAGGGCGTCCATGCGCTCGTCGAGCGGCGGCGACCAGGGGTCGTCGTTCAGCAGCCCGCGGCCGCGCCCCGCGAAGGCGGCCAGCACGAAGACGACCGGGTAGCGCCGCGCCGCCTCCGCGTCGTAGGAGGGCGGCAGGTAGACCGGCACCGTCCGCTCGGACGGATCGCCGGCCGGGTTGCCGGCCAGCACCGCGCTCTCGAAGCGTTCCAGGACGACCCTGCCGTGCCGCATGGCCCCTCCTCCGTGGCCTGGCCCCCCCCGGCCGTGCCGGTCCGGGGCGTTCCGCGGCCCGCCGGGCCGCCTCCCTGAAGATAGCGGTCCGCGGCGCCCGACCCCAACCGCCGGGCGGGGCTAATGCCCGCGGCCGCAAGGGCCGATAACCTCCGCACACGCGTGCGGCTGGGCTCGATGACCACGACACGGCAGGGAGTGCCGGACATGAGAAACGACAACCCGTCCCCCGGGGAGCGGCTCGATCGCCGCGGCTGGTTCCTCTGGGGCGCGACCTTCGCCGTGGTCCTCGCCCTGGCGGCGGCGGTGCCGCTGCTCTACCTGCCGCTCAACGACCTGCTGCGGGAGGAGGGGACCGGGCTCCCCGGCGAGACCTACCTCGCCCTCGTCGGTCTGGGCGGGCTGGTCGTCATCTTCTGCCTCTACACCGCGCTCAAGCAGCGCGAGCTGGACGCGATGCGGCGCCGGCTCGAGCGGCAGGAGCACGAGAAGGCCGACGTGCGCACCCGCCTGTCCGAGCTGTCCGAGCTGTTCCAGCTCTCGACCACGCTGAACCTGCAGCTCCAGCTCGAGGACATCCTCGAGATCACCGTGCGCCGCGTGGTGGCCACGCTCCGGGCGCAGCAGGCCTCGATCATGCTCTACGACCCGGAGGGCGGCGTGCTCGAGACCCGCGCCTCCTACGGGCTCGAGTCGGAGTTCGCGCGCCACGCCCGCCGCCGCCTCGGCGAGGGCATCGCCGGCTGGGTGGCGCAGCGCGGCGAGGCCATCCAGCTGGACTCGGACGCGAACATGGGGGCGTTCCACGCCCAGCACAAGGCCAACCGGCACATCACCTCGGCGCTGTCGCTGCCGCTCAAGGTGGGGGCGCGCTGCGTCGGCGTGCTCAACGTGAACCGCATCAACCACCCCGAGAACTTCCAGCCCCACCACCGCGAGATGCTGCAGCTCTTCGCCGACCACGCCGGCGCCGCCATCGAGCGCGCCGGGGTGCTCGACCGTCTCGGCAGCCGGGCGCGCGAGCTGGAGGAGATGAACGTCCACCTGCACGAGCTGAACCGCCTCAAGGACGTGTTCCTCTCCACCGCCAGCCACGAGCTGAAGACGCCGCTCACCTCGGTCATCGGCTACGCCGAGCTGCTCGACGACAACGACGAGCGCATGACCCACGACCAACGCGGCGAGTTCCTGCGGCGGCTGCGCGGCGAGGCGAACCGGCTGCTCGGGCTGATCGAGGACATCCTCGACCTGACCCGCATCGAGAGCGGCAAGCTCACCCTGCGACGGGTCGCGCTGTCGGTGGACGAGATCGCGCACGCCGCGGCCGAGACCACCCGCGCGCTGGCGGCGAAGCACGACGTCGAGCTGGCGGAGCGGCTGGCCGACGACCTGCCGCCCGTCCTGCTCGACGAGGTCAAGATGCGGCAGGTGCTGGTGAACCTGCTGGGCAACGCCGTGAAGTTCAGCCCGGCGCGCGGCCGCATCGAGCTGGCGACCGTCCGGGACGGCGACTTCGTGCGCATCGAGGTCACCGACCAGGGCGCCGGCATCGCGCCGGAGGACGCCACCCACATCTTCGAGCTGTTCGGCCAGGGCCGGCACGGCGAGCGCGCCGGCGGCGTGGGCATCGGCCTGCACCTCGTCCGGCGGCTGACCGAACTGCACGGCGGCCACGTCGGCGTGAACAGCCGCCCCGGCGAGGGCAGCACCTTCTGGGTGCGGCTGCCGCTGGGTGCCACCGGCGACGGCGCCGGCGAGACGGAGGCGGCCGCCGTCGAGGCGGCCTGAGCGCAGACGCCACGGCCCGCGACGGCGGGCACACCGGCGGTCGCGCCGGTCCGGCCCGGGCTCTCCAGCCCGGGCCGCGACCGTCTCAGGCGGCCTGCGGCAGCTCCGGGTACTCGGCGGCGGGCAGCGCCCGCGTCACCGACAGCGTCGCCGGCAGCGGGCGCAACTCCACGCCCTCGAGCGCCGAGAAGGGCACGCCGCACTCGTCGAGCACCACGCGCACGTGCGGGCGCGCCGGGTCGTCCGCGCCGGGGGCCAGCACCAGGGCGGTGCGGCCGTCGCTCAGCTCGACCATCTGGCCGGGCGGGTAGAAGCCGACCGCGCGCACCAGCGCCCGGAGCAGCGCCGGGTGGAAGCGTGCGGCGCAGGGCCCGAGCACCATGCCCAGCGCCTCGCAGGGGGTCACGCCCCGGCCCCGCTCGCTGCGGTGCATCTGCAGGCTGACGTAGCAGTCGGCGACCGCGACGATCGCGGACAGCCGGCTGGCGCGCCCGTCCCCCGGCAGCGCCGGGTAGCCCGCCGGGCCCGTGCCCGGCGCCGGCGGCCCGGCGTGGTGCTCGAGCGCGACCCGCATGCAGCGCAGCGTGGAGGGGTTGAGCGCCGTCGAGCGGGCGAGCAGCTTCGCGCCCTCCAACGGGTGGCGCTCGGCCAGGCGCCGCTCCTCCTCGTCGAACGCCTCGAGCGGATGGCGGATGCGGTCGTAGACCGCCGCCTTGCCCACGTCGTGCAGCAGCGCGGCCACGCCGAGGTCGGCGAGCGCGCGGCGGTCGAGGCCGAGCAGGTGCCCGACGGTCACCGCCACCATGCAGACGTTGACCGAGTGGGCGTAGGTGTACTCGTCGTGGTGGCTGAGGGTCGAGAGGCCGAGCACGACCGGCTCGCCGGCGAAGGCGCCGTCGATGAGCGGCTGCACCACGCGCTTGGCGCGGTTCAGCGGCACCCCCGCCTGCAGCGAGGTGGTGGTGAGGAGCGACCGGGCGCCCAGCACGGCGAGCGAGTAGCTCTTGCGCGCGACCGGGCGCACGCCCTGCGGCGCGGCCCGCGCCCCGCCCGCGGCCGGCGGCCGGTCCGCAGGCGCGCCCGCGCCGCCGGGCGCCGGCCCGGACCCCGGCCCGGACCCCGGCC
>CAZSQE010000167.1:0-5331 GCA_964608905.1 uncultured bacterium
GAAATCCCCCCGGAAAACACAACCGCCCGACGGATCCCACGCCGGGCGGCGGTTGGCTCGGCACGGGAGATGATCGCCGTGCGAGCCGGAGGATTATACCGCAGGGCGCGCCCGCGATGTAAGTCGCCCCCCCGCGGAACCCTCGCCGCGGGCCCGGAGCGCGGCCGACGCGGCCCGTCGGAGCGGCGCCGCGCCGCCGGGGCGGCGCGACCCGCGATGGGTTAGACTCGCCTCGATCGTCCAGCGCTCCCGCGCCGCCCCGGGCCCTCACGGAGACCGACCGCCGATGCCGCAGGAAGCCACGCCCGGCCGGGCCATCGTCGTGATGCCCGCCTACAACGCCGAGACCACCCTCGATCGCACGGTGGCCGACATCCCCCCCGGCACCGTGGACGAGATCATCCTGGTGGACGACTGCAGCCGGGACGGCACCGTGGCCCTCGCCCGGAAGCTCGGCCTGACGGTCGTCCAGCACGAGCGCAACCTCGGTTACGGCGGCAACCAGAAGACCTGCTACCGCGAGGCGCTGACCCGCGGCGCCGACGTGGTGGTGATGATCCATCCCGACTACCAGTACGACTCGCGCCTGGTGCCGCACCTGGTCGGGCTGCTGCGCAGCGGCCACTGCGACGTGATGCTGGGCAACCGCATCCGCACGCGCCGGGAGGCGCGCGCCGGCGGCATGCCCGTGTACAAGTACATCGCCAACCGCGGGCTGACCTTCGTCGAGAACCTGTGGATGGGGCAGAACCTGGGCGAGTGCCACTCCGGCATGCGCGCCTACCGGCGCGAGGTGCTCGAGACCATCCCCTGGGGACGCAACAGCGACGACTTCGTCTTCGACAGCCAGTTCCTCGTGCAGGCGGTGCACTTCGGCTTCCGCATCGGCGACATCCCGGTGCCGGTCCGCTACATGAAGGAGGCGAGCAGCATCAGCTTCCAGCGCAGCGTGACCTACGGGCTGGGCACGCTGGCCGTGCTCGCCGAGTGGACGCTGCACCGCATGGGCGCGAGGCGCTCGCCGCTGTTCAGCCCGCGCGACGGGAGCGTCCCGGGGGTCTGAGCTCCGCTACGCCGTGCTCTTCCGGCCGAAGTCCTTCTCGAGCGGGATGAACATCGCCACCACGAAGCTCGGCACGGTGGCGAGGATCACCCAGGCGAAGAAGTGCCGGTAGCCGACCAGGTCGGCGAGCCAGCCGCTCCACATGCCGGGGATCATCATGCCCAGCGCCATGAAGCCGGTGCAGATGGCGTAGTGCGCGGTGGCGTGCTCGCCGCGCGAGATGTGGATCATGTAGAGCAGGTAGGCGGTGAAGCCGAAGCCGTAGCCGAACTGCTCCACCGCCACGCAGGCCTGGATGATGGCGAGGCTCGCGGGCTGCGCGTAGGCGAGGTAGAGGAACGCGGCGTCGGGCAGGTGGATGGCCAGCAGCATCGGCCACAGCCAGCCCTTGAGCCCGTGCCGCGACACCGCCCAGCCGCCCAGGACGCCGCCCAGCACCAGCGCCACCACCCCGACCGTGCCCTTGATGAAGCCGACCTCGGTGGTGGTGAGCGCCAGCCCGCCGGCGGCGCGCGCGTCGAGCAGGAACGGCGCCGTCATCTTGACGAGCTGGGCCTCGCCGAAGCGGTAGAGCAGCAGGAAGAGCAGCAGCACCGCGATGCGCGGCTTGCGGAAGAACGAGCCGAACGTGCCGAGGAACTCGCGCACGAAGCGCGGCACGTCGCGCGCGTCGCCCGGCCGGTCGGAGGCCGGGCGCGGCAGGACGAAGCGGTGCCACAGCCCGAACAGCACGAAGGCGACGGCCACCACGCCCATCGCCGCGGTCCACGCCAGCTTCGGGTCCCCGGTGCGGGCGATGATGCCGCCGGCCAGCATGACGAGCAGGCCCTCGCCGGTGATCATGGCGAGGCGATAGAACATGCTGCGCACGCCGACGAAGAAGGACTGCTCCTTCTCGGTGGTCGCCAGCATGTAGAAGCCGTCGGCGGCGATGTCGTGCGTGGCCGAGTCGAACGCCAGCAGCCAGAGGAAGACCAGCGTCCAGCGCACGAAGTGCGGCCCCGGCAGGGCCAGCGCCACGCCGGCCAGCGCCGCGGCGACGACGAGCTGCGTCGCCCAGATCCAGAGCCGGCGCGTGCCGAGCAGGTCCACCACCGGCGACCACAGCGGCTTGATGACCCAGGGCAGGTAGAGCCAGCTCGTGTAGAGGGCGATGTCGGTGTTCGAAAGCCCCAGGCCCTTGTACATGATGACCGAGACGGTCATCACCACGACGTAGGGCAGGCCCTCGGCGAGATAGAGGGTGGGGATCCAGGCCCAGGGGGAGCGCGTCTTCGGTCCTGCGTCGGACATGCGGTCGGCCGCCGGGTGGGACAGCGCGTGCGTCGGACGCCGATCGTGTAGCACGGCGGCGCGGGCGGCGGCAAGCGGGCGGGCCGGAGCGCCTCCCGGCGTGGCGCGGCGGCGAAGCACGGCCCCGTGCCCCCTCCGCCCCGCCCTGCTATGCTGCGCGGCATGAGCGGGCAGCCGGCCTTCGAGTTCCACGTCTCGCGCGCGGCGCGCGACCGCTACGGCTTCGACCAGGCGCTCTTCGGGCTCAGCGGCAACGTCGTCTTCGCCGACCTCGCGGCCAGCCGCGCCTTCGCCCAGCGCATGAACACGGTGCGCGAGGCCGACCGCCGGCCCGAGCTGGCCGTGAGCCCCGGCGCGCTCAACGCCATGGGCCTGATCGACGAGGTGCTGCACTTCGTCGTCGCCAGCTACCGCGAGCAGCGCGACCGCCGCGCCCTGACCGACGCGCTGGGCTGGTTCGAGTCGCGGCTGGGCCGCGCCCCGCTCGACCGCGCCCTGCTCGCCTTCGCCGAGGCCTTCCCCACCGTCGCCGTCCACCGCGGGCAGCTCTCCGCCGCCTCGTGGCTCAACGGCGTCGCCGGCGACGTGCCGCACCGCGCCGTGGCGCTCGAGGAGCTGATGATGCTGTGGCTCGCCAACGCGAACCCGGCGTTCAAGCCCTTCCGCGAGCTGTTCGACGACGCGGCGCTGGTGCGGGCGACCGCCTACCCGGGCATCACCGGCGCGCTGCGCGACTACTTCGACACGCGGCCGCGCTTCGGTCCCGACGATCAGAACCTGCTGGACATGCTGCGCGCCCCGGCGCTGGCCTCGCCCGACTCGCTCGAGGGCCAGCTCGCCTTCATCCGCGAGCGCTGGGCCGAGCTGGTCGCGCCGCTGCGCCTGCGGCTCGTGACCGGGCTCGACGTGCTCAAGGAGGAGGAGATCGCGGTCTGGCTGCGCTACCACCCGCCCACGCCCGGCGGGGCCTGGCCGCCGCCGCTCGGCGACTCGAGCGCCGCCGCCATCCCGCACTTCGGCCGGCAGGACCACGAGTACGAGCGCTTCAGCCGCGACCTCGACTGGATGCCCCGCGTCGTGCTCATCGCCAAGACCGTCTACGTCTGGCTGCACCAGCTCTCGGTCGCCCACGGCCGCGACATCTCGCGGCTCGACCAGATCCCCGACGAGGAGCTGGACACGCTGGCGCGCCGCGGCTTCACCGGGCTGTGGCTCATCGGCGTGTGGGAGCGCAGCCGCGCCTCGCAGCGCATCAAGCAGATGACCGGCAACCCCGAGGCGGTGGCCTCGGCCTACTCGCTGCTCGGCTACGACATCGCCGCCGACCTCGGCGGCGAGGCGGCCTACGCGGACCTGCGCGACCGCGCCCGCGCGCGCGGCATCCGCATGGCCAGCGACATGGTGCCCAACCACATGGGCATCGACTCGCACTGGGTCATCGAGCACCCCGACTGGTTCATCCAGCTCGACCACAGCCCGTATCCCGCCTACCGCTTCGACGGGCCCGACCTGTCGAGCGACGGCCGGGTCGGCATCTTCGTCGAGGACCACTACTACGACCGCAGCGATGCGGCGGTGGTGTTCCGGCGGCTGGACCGCTGGACCGGCGAGAACCGCTACCTCTACCACGGCAACGACGGCACCTCGATGCCGTGGAACGACACCGCGCAGCTCGACTACCTGAAGGCCGAGGTGCGCGAGGCGGTCATCCGGACCATCCTGCACGTGGCGCGGCTGTTCCCCATCATCCGCTTCGACGCGGCGATGACGCTGGCCAAGCGCCACTACCAGCGGTTGTGGTTCCCCGAGCCGGGCAGCGGCGGGGCCATCCCCTCGCGCGCCGGGCGCGGCCTGACCAAGGAACAGTTCGACGCCGCCATCCCCAACGAGTTCTGGCGCGAGGTGGTGGACCGCGTCGCCGCCGAGGCGCCCGACACGCTGCTGCTGGCCGAGGCCTTCTGGCTGATGGAGGGCTACTTCGTCCGCACGCTGGGCATGCACCGCGTCTACAACAGCGCCTTCATGAACATGCTGCGCGACGAGGAGAACGCCAACTACCGCAGCGTCATCAGGAAGACCCTGGAGTTCGACCCCGAGGTGCTCAAGCGCTACGTCAACTTCGTCAACAACCCCGACGAGCGCACCGCGGTCGAGCAGTTCGGCAAGGGCGACAAGTACTTCGGCGTCTGCGCGCTGATGGCCACGCTGCCCGGCCTGCCGATGTTCGGACACGGCCAGGTCGAGGGCTTCGCCGAGAAGTACGGGATGGAGTACCGCCGCGCCTACCACGACGAGCGCCCCGACCCGTGGCTGGTGGCGCGCCACGAGCGCGAGATCAGCCCGCTGCTGCACCGCCGCGCCCTGTTCGCCGACGTGCGGGACTTCCTGCTCTACGACTTCTTCACCGACGGCGGCTGGGTCAACGAGGATGTGTTCGCCTACTCGAACCGCCACGGCGACGAGCGCTCGCTGGTCGTCTACCACAACCGCTACGCGCGCACCGCCGGCTGGATCCGCGAGTCGTGCGCCTTCCGCGACAAGGAGGGCGGCGGGCTGCGGCGCCGCACGCTGCGCGACGCCCTCGGCCTGCGCGACGACGCGGACTGGTTCGTGCGCTTCCGCGACGCCTCGACCGGGCTCGAGTACCTGCGCGGTCAGCAGGAGTTGGCGCAGCAGGGCTTCCGCGTCGAGCTCGAGGCCTACCGCTGCCACGTCTTCCTCGACTGGCGCGAGGTGCGCGACGAGGGCACGCGCCCGTGGGCGCGCCTGTGCGCCGAGTTGGGCGGCCGGGGCGTGCCCAGCCTCGAGGAGGCGCTGGCCGCGCTCGAGTTGCGGCCGGTGCACGAGGCGCTGCGCGCCCTGCTCGACCCGGAGGCGGCGCGGGCGCTGGCCGAGGCCGCCCCCGCCGCGGACACGCCCATCCGGGCGGCGCGCTGCACCGCGCTGCTCGACGAGGCCGAGCGCCGCGCCGCCTC
>CAZSQE010000168.1:0-5293 GCA_964608905.1 uncultured bacterium
CGCCGTGAGCGCCCCGGCCGGATCGCACCGCGCCCTGCTGCTGCGGGTGGCGCGGCGCCGGACGGCGACGTGCGCGACCTGCGCGGCCTGCCGTGGTGCTCGATCGACAACGACGACTCGCGCGACCTCGACCAGCTCACCGTGGCGGAGGAGCTGCCCGGCGACCGGGTGCGCATCCGCGTGGCGGTGGCCGACGTCAGCGCCGCGGTCGCCCCGGGCAGCGCGCTCGACGGCCACGCCGCCGCGAACACCACCTCGGTCTACACGCCGGCCTGCATCTTCCCCATGCTGCCCGAGCGGCTCAGCACCGACCTCACCTCGCTGAACCCGGGGCAGGACCGCCTGGCGCTGGTCGTCGAGTTGGTCGTGGACGCCGGGGGCGCCGAGAGCGAGCCCGCGGTGTACCGGGCGGTGGTCCACAACCACGCCCAGCTCGCCTACGCCGCCACGGGCGACTGGCTCGAGGGCGGGGGCCCGCTGCCGGCGGCGGCCGCGGCCGTGCCGGGGCTGGACGCCGGCCTCCGGCTCCAGGACGCCGTGGCGCAGCGGCTGCAGACCCACCGCTACGAGCGCGGCGCGCTGGCGCTGGACACGCTCGAGGCGCGCGCCCGCTTCGACGGCGACCGTGTGCGCTCGCTGGCGGTGGAGGAGCGCAACCGCGCCCGCGACCTGATCGAGGACTTCATGATCGCCGCCAACGGCGTGACCGCCCGTTTCCTCGAGGCGAGGGGCTTCCCGGTCGTGCGCCGGGTGGTGCGTGAGCCGGCGCGCTGGTCGCGCATCGTGGACATCGCGCGCGAGCAGGGCGACGACCTGCCGGGCCGGCCCGACTCGCGCGCCCTGGGCGAGTTCCTGACGCGGCGCCGCGCCGCCGACCCGCTGCGTTTCCCCGATCTGTCGCTGACGGTGATCAAGCTGCTCGGCAGCGGCGAGTACGACGCGACCTTTCCCGGCGAGGAGATCACCGGCCACTTCGGCCTGGCGGTGGTCGAGTACGCGCACTCCACCGCGCCCAACCGCCGCTATCCGGACCTCGTCACGCAGCGGCTGCTGCGGGCGGCGCTGGCCGGCGGCCCGGTCCCCTACGACCGCGACACGCTCGAGGCCCTGGCCGTCACCTGCACGCGGCGCGAGGACGGCGCGCAGAAGGTCGAGCGGCTGGTGCGCAAGTCGGCGGCCGCCTGCCTGCTCGACGGGCGCATCGGCGAGGAATTCGACGGCGTCGTCACCGGCGCCGCGGCCAAGGGCACCTGGGTGCGCGTCCTCGACCCGCCGGTCGAGGGCCGGGTGGTGGAGGACCACGCGGGCCTCGACGTCGGGGACCGTGTGCGGGTGCGGCTGGTGGGCACCGACTGCGAGCGGGGCTACATCGATTTCGCGCGGGCCCGCGGGCCGCGCCGGGCGCGCCGGCGCTGACCCCGGTCAGGCCGGCGGGGCGTCGAGGATCCGCCGCACCTCCCGCGCCAGCGACTCGCCCACGTAGGGCTTGGGCAGGAAGTTCCCCGCCAGGCCCTGCGCGGTGCGCAGCGCCCGCGGCTCGTCGGTGTAGCCGGACACGTAGAGCACGCGCGTGTCCGGCCGCTGGCGCACGAGCTGCCCGGTCAGCTCCACGCCCCCCATCTGCGGCATGACCACGTCGGTCACCAGCAGGTGGATGGGGCCGTCGTGGCCCGCCGCGATGGCCAGCGCCTCGCTGCCGTTCGAGGCCTCGAGCACGTGGTAGCCCTTGGCGCGCAGGCTGGCCGAGGCCACCGCGCGCACCATGCCCTCGTCCTCGACCACGAGCACCGTCTCCGCGCCGCCGGCCACCGGCGCGGGCGCGGCCCGCTCCGGCCCGTCGCCGTCCGCCGCCCGCGGCAGGTGCACGAGGAACGTCGTGCCCTCGCCCACCGCGGTGGTGAACGTGATGTGCCCGCCGCTCTGCTCGACGATGCCGTAGGACGTGGCCAGCCCGAGCCCGGTGCCCATGCCCACCGGCTTGGTGGTGAAGAACGGCTCGAAGATGTGCGGCAGCGCCTCGGGCGGGATGCCGTGCCCGGTGTCGCCGACGGCGATGGTCACGTAGCCGCCCGGGGCGCCGCCGCCGGCGGCCTCGGCGCCGGAGAGGAACGTGCGCAGGGTCAGCGTGCCGCCGTGCGGCATCGCGTCGCGGGCGTTGATGGCCAGGTTCAGGATCACCTGCGTGACCTGCGTGGCGTCGCCGCGCACCCGCGCGTCCGGCGCCTCGGTCAGCACGACCAGCTCGAGGTCCTCGCCGATCAGGTGCCGCAGCATGCGGGCGCCGTCGGCGACGATGCGGTTGAGGTCGAGCACCTCCGGCTGCAGGAGCTGGCGCCGGCTGAAGGCGAGCAACTGCCGGGTCAGCATCGCCGCCCGCTCGCCGGCGCGGCGGATCTCCTCGGCGTGCGGCTGGCCGGGGTGCCCGGGCTCCAGCGTGTCGAGCAGCATGTCCACCGAGCCGAGGACGACGGTGAGCAGGTTGTTGAAGTCGTGGGCCACGCCGCCCGCCAGGCGGCCCACCGCCTCCATCTTCTGCGCCTGGGCCAGCTGATCCTCGAGGCGGCGGACGTCGGTGATGTCGGTGGAGACGCCGAGCACCTGGTCGGCCCGGCCGTCGGGGCCGATGATGGGGCGCTTGATGGTGTGCAGCCAGCGCCGCTGACCGGTCGAGTCGGTGATGACTTCGGCGGGGACGACCTTCTCGCGCCGGGTGTCCATCACCTCGAGGTCGTCGCTGCGGAAGTGCTCGACCTGGGCGGCGTCGGGGTTGAAGTCGGCGTCGGTCTTGCCGATCAACTCCTCGACCGTCGTGCCGTAATTGTCCGCCACCGCCTGGTTGACGAGCGTGAAGCGGCCGGCGCGGTCCTTGGCGAAGATGAACGACGGGTTGAGGTCGATCACCTGGCGCAGGAAGCGCTGGGCGGCGAGCCGGTCCTCGTCCTGCGGGTCCGGCGGAGTGCGGTCGGACATGGCGGGCCCTCGCGATCCCGGCGGGCGCGGGCCACCCGCGCCCGCACGGCAGCGGCCGTGTCGGCACGCGCCAGACTACGCGGCGGCCTAGCGGGATGCAACGCCTGCGGTTGGGCGCCCGGAGCGGGCTCAGCCACGGCCGCGCCGCTGTCCCCGCCGCCCCGGCGGGCGTAGGGTGGGGGGCATGAACGTCCTCCTGCTCTACCCGGAGTTCCCCGACACGTTCTGGAGCATGAGGCACGCGCTCAAGTTCGTGCGCAAGCGCGCCTCCCTCCCGCCCCTCGGCCTGCTCACCGTGGCCGCCCTGCTGCCGGCCGACTGGCGCCTCCGGCTGGTGGACGTGAACGTGCGGCCGCTGCAGGCCCGGGACCTGGCCTGGGCGGACCTCGTCTTCGTGAGCGCGATGATCGCGCAGCGCGCCTCGGCGCGCGCCCTCCTCGCCCGCTGCCGCGCCGCGGGCAAGACCATCGTGGCGGGCGGCCCGCTGTTCGGCCCGGAGCTGGAGCAGTTCCCCGAGGTGGACCACTTCGTCCTGAACGAGGCCGAGGTGACGCTGCCCCCCTTCCTCGCCGACCTGGCCCGCGGCACGGCCCGCCGCGTCTACGCCTCGGCCGAGTTCCCCGACGTCCGCCTCACCCCCGCGCCGCGCTGGGAGCTGGCCGACCTCGGACGCTACGCCTCGATGAGCATCCAGTTCTCGCGCGGCTGCCCCTACGACTGCGACTTCTGCGACATCACCGCGATGTTCGGCCACCGCCCGCGCATCAAGACGCCGGAGCAGATCGTGGCCGAGCTCGACGGCCTCTACCGCCTCGGCTGGCGGCAGCGGGTCTTCTTCGTGGACGACAACTTCATCGGCAACAAGCGCTACCTGAAGGAGACGCTGCTGCCCGCCCTCATCGCGTGGCGGCGCGGGCGGCCCGGCATCGGCTTCTTCACCGAGGCCTCCATCAACCTCGCCGACGACGAGCGGCTCATGCGCATGATGGTCGAAGCGGGCTTCGAGACCGTCTTCATCGGCATCGAGACCCCCGACGACGCCGGACTCAGGGAGTGCGACAAGGCGCAGAACCGCGGCCGCGACCTGGTCGCCGACGTCCGGCGCATCCAGCACGCCGGCCTGCAGGTGCAGGGCGGGTTCATCGTCGGCTTCGACAGCGACACGCCGGCCATCTTCCAGCGCCAGGTGGAGTTCATCCAGAAGAGCGGCATCGTCACCGCCATGGTGGGGGTGCTCAACGCGCTGCCGCGCACGCGGCTCTACGAGCGGATGAAGCGCGAGGGGCGGCTCACCGGGCGCACCAGCGGCGACAACATGGACGGCACCACGAACTTCGTCCCGCGCATGAGCGTGGAGACGCTGAGCCGGGGCTACCAGGATCTGGTGCGCCGCCTCTACGCGCCCGGCGCCTACTACCGGCGCGTGCGCACGTTCCTGCGCGAGTACCGCCCGCCGCGCACGCGCCCGCGGCTGCGCTGGGGCGACCTGCGCGCGGTGCTCTACGCCAACGTCCGGCTGGGGATCGTCGGCCGCGAGCGGCTCCAGTACTGGCGGCTGCTGGCCTGGACCTTCTTCCGGCGGCCAGCGCTCATGGAGACGGCGATCACGCTGGCCATCTACGGGCACCACTTCCGCAAGGTCGCCGACGCCCTGGCGTAGACGTCACGCGCTGCCGGGGCGGCCGCGGCGGTACTGCACCGGCCACGGTCCCTCCACGCCCAGCTCGACCGCGGCGCGCAGCGGCCAGTAGGGCTCGCGCAGCAGGACGCGGCCCAGCAGCACGACGTCGGCCCGGCCCTCGTGCAGGACGGCGTCCGCCTGGGCGGGCTCGGTGATGAGCCCGACCGCGCCGGTGCGCACGCCGGCCTCGCGGCGGACCCGCTCGGCGAAGGGCACCTGGTAGCCCGGCCCGGTCGCCACCCGCTGCTCCGCCACCGCCCCGGCGCTCGAGCAGTCCACCAGGTCCGCGCCCGCCTCGCGCAGCCGCGCGGCCAGCTGCACCGCCTCCGGCACGTCCCAGCCCCCGGGCGCCCAGTCCGTCGCCGAGATGCGCACCCACAGGGGCAGTTCCTCCGGCCAGGCGGCGCGCACCGCCGCCGTCACCTCGAGCGGCAGGCGCGACCGGTGCTCGAACGGCCCGCCGTAGGCGTCGGCGCGCCGGTTCACCAGCGGCGAGAGGAACTCGTGCAGCAGGTAGCCGTGCGCGGCGTGGATCTCGACGAAGCGAAAGCCGGCGCGGCGCGCCCGCTCCGTCGCGGCGGCGAAGGCGGCGACCACGCCCGCGACGTCGGCGGCGGTCATCGCGCGCGGCCGGTGGCAGGC
>CAZSQE010000169.1:0-5263 GCA_964608905.1 uncultured bacterium
ACACCACCCAGCGCGAGTTCTACGTCTACCGCATGTACTGGACCGGCTTCGACGCCGACGGTCGCGTCGTCCGCTACGAGTACGCCGTGGACCCGCCCGGCGACGCCGGCGCGGACACGCAGTGGGTGGGCACCACGCAGCACGAGCAGACCTTCACCTTCACCGCCAGCCGGCCCGAGTCCCTGGACCGGGCGCGCAGCACCTCGCTCGGCTTCCACGTGTTCGTCATCCGCGCGGTGGACAACCGGGGTCTTCGCTCCGAGCCGGCGGTGCGCGCGTTCTGCTCCTTCGGCGTGGCACCGATGGTGCGCATCCTCGAGCCGGTGCCCAGCTCGCTCATCTCCCCGTCGGTCCCGCCCACGGTGCGCATCACCTGGACCGGCGTGGACTACACCGACCCCTACGGCGCGGTGGCCGAGAAACCGCTGTACTACAAGTACAAGCTCTTCAAGAGCGACTCCGACCCGCGCTGGATGACGTGGCTGTCGCGGCCCGACACGATGCGCGCGTGGTTCGCGCCCGCCTTTGCCGGCTGGGACTCGACCGGGCCCGACAGCGAGTTCGCGTGGTATCGCGACCTGGTGCCGAACGGCGAGTATCTGTTCGTGGTGGTGGCGTTCGGCCGCTCGGGCGCCTACTCGCCGGTGTGGACCCTGAACACGAACATGCTCAAGTTCCACGTGGGCTCCGGCGGCCCGGGCCCGGTGATCAGGTTCTTCGACTCCTGGTTCGACTACCAGTACCCCTGCGGCGGCTTCCCCTGGCCGCTCGACCCGTCGTGGGCGCTGCAGCTGCAACTGCCCGCCGACGTGCCCTTCCGGGTCTACTGGTCAGCGACGACTTCACCGGGCGCGACCGTGACCGGCTATCGCTGGGCGCTGGACCTGGCGGACCTCGAGGACGAGACACCACGCAGCGGTCCCGGTGACGTGAATCACTGGAGCGAATGGAGTCTGGGCACGTCGGCGACGGTGGGGCCGTTCACCGGGGCCGGCGGCGACACCGGCGAGGTGCATGACTTCTACCTCGAGGCCAGGGACTCCTACGAGCAGACCAGTCTGGGCTGGATCCGGTTCCGGGTGTTCCGGCCGACGTTCGACCGCGAGCTGCTCATCGTGAACGACACGCGATTCAACGTGGACATGCTCTCGCGCACGCAGCCGCCGGGCCGCACGGACAGCCTGGCGGCCCCGGCCGGCCCATGGCCGACGCGAGCCGAGCTGGACACGTTCCTCTTCGCCGTGGGCGGCGTGCCCTGGCGGATGACCGTGCCGGGCCTGCTGAGCCCGACGGGCATCTTCCACGGCTACGACTTCGACACGCTGGGGACGCGCTACGGCCTGGCGGACCTGACCATCCCGCTGAACGTGCTGGGGCAGTACCGGCACGTCGTCTGGATGACGGACGCCTCCGGCTCACGCTACGACACGAGCCCGACGTCGGCGACGCTGCCGATGACGACCCTGCGCTACATGTCCATGCGCAACCGTCAGAACACCCTGGCGACCTGGGTGCAGTCGGGGGGCAGGCTGTGGGCGCTGGGCGGCGGCTTCGGCAATGCCACGAACGCGCCGTGGAACGTCACCTGCAACGACCTGAACGGCGTGCGGACCTACTCGAGCCTGACGACCGCGACGTGCCCGACCGCCGACCTCGGGCCCGGGCGCTTCATGTACGACCTGACGCACTGGCGCTCGGAGTTCCGCGTGTTCAACGGCTTCATCCGCTTCGCCCGCTACGACCAGCCGGACCCGACTAGCACGGCCCCGGGCGCATGGCCCGGCAGGCCCCTGCCCGACCCGCGCTATGCCGCGCTGCCGGCCCAGCTGCTGCCCCGCTCGCCGGCGACCGACCCGCCGTGGCCGTTCCGGAGCTTCGAGTACTACTACCCCAACAACCCGGCCCTCAGCTCCATCGGGATCAACATCGAGTACCTGACACGCCAGAACCGTATCATCGAGACGGTCCCGGTCACGCCCGACTCGAGCTTCTCGTTCACCGCCCTCGACACGCTGTACAACGCCTATGGCCCCGCATATCAGAGCCAGATGCTCCAGGCGGGCCAGGGCGTGAACGGGCTGATGACGCACTACCACGGCAACGACAACGGCCCGGTCACGTTCCTCGGGACCAGCATCTGGGACCACCGGCGCACGGACTGCCAGGCCCTGGTGGACGTCGTGCTGGGCGCGATGTGGGGGCTGCCGAAGAACGCGGCGGTCACCGCGCCGGCGCGCCGGGTCGCGAGCCGGCGGTAGCCCGCAAGCACGCGGGGGCGGCCGGACGCGCTCCGGCCGCCCCCGCTCCATCCGCCCGCCCTATTCGCTCAGCTTCTCGATCAGGCGGTCCAGCAGAGCCGGCGGGAACACCCCGCCGGCCTCCAGCGCCGCACGGTGCAGCTTGAGCGCCTCGGCCACCTCGCTGAACCGCGTCGGCACGGGCGTCGGCGTCGCCGCGCCCCGCCTGAGCGCCACCACCGAGGTGCTCTCGAGCCGGGCCGCCACGTCGCTCGCGTCCTTCGCCTCGACCATCGCCTGCGCCACGCCGGCCAGCAGCAGGTGCGGGTGGGCCGAGCCGTCCGGCAGCCGGAACTCGATGGTCGGCGGGCTCACCGCGCGGCCGTCCTCGGTCCGCGCGACGATCGGCAGCCGCACCAGGGCGCTGCGGTCGAACTCGCCCCAGACGATGGCGTTGGGCGCCTCCTTGGCCTGGGTGAGCCGGATGAGCGAGCCCTCGGTGCGGTTGCCGAAGGCCATGAGCGCGCCGCCGAGGCGCACCAGCCCGCCGATGAGCCACTGCGCCGGGTCGCTCAGCTTCCCGTCCGCGCCGCGGCCGCCGAGGTGCTCACCCTGCCGCACCGGCGAGAGGTGGAAGTGCAGCCCGGTGCCGGCATGTCCCCGGCGCAGGATGGGGTCGAAGCTGCAGCGCATGCCGGCGCGGTGCGCCAGGTTGCGCAGCATCCACTGGGTCAGCACCACCGCGTCGGCCGCGGCCGGCAGGGGCGCCAGCCCCATCTCGATCTCGTGCTGCTCCCAGATGACGCCGTCGGCCTTGGCGGCCGGGACGTAGCCGACCTCGCTGTGCCCGTACTTGACCGGTACCCCGATCTCGGCCAGCAGCGCCATCGCCTCGCGCCGCACCGCCTCGCCGAAGACGAAGGGCGAGGTGGCGTGGTAGCCGCGGTCGCTGGCGCCGTAGATGTCCTCCTCCCCCGCGCGCCGGCCGAGGAAGTACTCGACCTCGCCGAGGGCGTGCAACTGCACGCCCGTCTCGTGCGCGACCCGCCGGTCGGCGGCGCGCAGGATGGTGTCGGGCGACTGCGGCAGCGGCGCGCCGTCGCGCCCGGCGTGGCTGCACAGCAGCACCAGCGTCGGCTGCTCCGCGAAGGGGTCGAAGAAGGCGGTCTCGAGCCGCGGCCGCAGCAGGATGTCCGAGGCCCCGACCTCGAGCCCGTAGCCGGCGAACAGGCTCGAGCCGTCGGCGCGCTCGCCGCCGGAGACGATGTCCACGAGGTGCCGGTGGTCGCGCGGCACGAAGTCGAGGGCCTTGAGCCAGCCGTCGCCGCCCACGTGCATGAGGCTCACGACGCGCACGCCGCGCGCCTCGGCCAGGCTCACCAGGTCGTCCACGGTCCACGCGGCCGCCGGGCGGCCGATCAGGCGCTCGAGCAGGCAGGCGGTCAGGCCGCCGCCCGCCTTCACTTCGGTCGGGGACATCGTCGTGCGCTCCATGGGTTGTCGGGGGGCCTCCCCCTCACTTCCACACCTTGCCGAGGAACTCCTGGATCTCGGGCACGCCGCCCTGGAACACCAGGTAGCCGTCGTGCGGCTCGCGCTCGGTGATCTCGCCGGCCACCGGCGTGGTCATCAGCCGCCGCACCGCCGCCGGGTCGTCGGGGTGCACGCCCAGCGCCCAGCCGAGCTTGATGTAGGCCACCTCGGGCAGCATGTTGGCGAGCGGCGTGACCCCCAGTTCGAGGATCTCGCGCCCGGTCTCGTAGACGTACATCTGCACGAAGCCCCACAGGGTCTGCACCGCCATGAACATGAGCACGCCGGCCTTGTTCGCGCGGTCGAGCGCCTCGTAGATCTTGCGGTTCACGTGCCCCAGGCCGGTGCCGGCGATGATGATGCCCTTGTAGCCCTTCTCGACCAGCGCGTCGATCAGGTCGGGGTTCATGTTCGGGTAGTAGTAGACGAGGGTGACGCGCTCCTCGAACACCGGCTGCACCGTCACCTCGCGGTCCGTCCGCCGCGGCGCCCAGTCGTCCTTGAGCGGCGTGAGCTTGCCGCGCTCGACCATGGCGAGCGGGATGTCGCCCAGCGTGCGGAAGGTGCTGCGGTAGCTGGTGTGCATCTTGCGCACGCGCGTGCCGCGGTGCAGCAGGTTGTAGCGGTCCGAGGTCGGCCCGAACATGCACACCATCACCTCGGCGATGGGCCCGTGCGCCGCCGCCCAGGTGGCGCTGATCAGGTTCTGGGCCGCGTCCGACGAGGGCCGGTCCGACGAGCGCTGGCTGCCCACCATGATGATGGGGACGGGCGTCTTCTGCACCATGAACGACAGGGCCGCCGCGGTGTGGTGCATGGTGTCGGTGCCGTGCCCGACCACGACGCCGTCCCAGCCGTCGCGGATGGCCTCGCCGATCTTCTCTGCCAGCACGATGTACTGCTCCGGCCCCATGTTCTCGGAGAACACGCCGAACAGCTTCTCGGTCTCGAGGTTGCAGATGTCGGCCAGTTCGGGCACCGAACCGTACAGCTCGCCCGGGCTGAAGGCCGGGATGACCGCGCCGGTGCGGTAGTCGAGGCGCGAGGCGATGGTGCCGCCGGTCCCCAGCAGCCTGACCCGCGGCTTGGCCGGGTCCTTCGGGAACTCGCGCTCGGGGATCTGGTAGTGGGCCTCGCGGTAGCCGATCTTCTCCAGCGCCAGCACGGTGTCGTGGCGGATGCCGACGTTGTAGCCGGTGGTCAGCTTGAGCACCAGGTGGAGCGGGTCGGCGGTCTCCGAGCGCGGCAGCAGCAGCCCCTCGAAGTCGCCGCGCGTGGTGCGGGCGCGCACCTCGCACCACACCGTGACGCCGAAGCGCCGCATCAGCGACAGGCAGGGCTCGCGGTAGCCCTTGTCGTCCGGGTTGTTCATCGCCCCACCTCCGTCGCGACCGCCCCGAGCGAGGCGGCGAGCCGCGCCTCCACCGCGCGCGGGTCGGCGCGGCCGATCGCCTCGCGCATCACCAGCCCCATCGCCCAGCGCAGCTCGCTGC
>CAZSQE010000170.1:0-5254 GCA_964608905.1 uncultured bacterium
CCCATGAGGCGACGGCTGCTCCGGCTGGCGCTGGCGGCGGCGCTGCTCGCCACGCCCGCGCCCCCCGACGGGCGCGCCCAGGTCGCGCGGGGGGACAGCGCCGACCTCCGGCAGCGCGAGGAGCAGCTCCGGCTCGAGGCGGCCAAGCGCCGCGAGTTGGAGGAGGTCAGCCAGCAGGCGCGCGCCAGCCGCGAGCAGGCCACGCGCCTGCGCGGCCGCGAGACGCAGGCGCTCGGGCAGCTGCGCGGCACCCAGCGCGAGCTGAACCTCACGCGCCGCCGGCTGCGCCAGCTGCAGACGCGGCGCCACGCGCTCGACCAGCAGCTCGGCGCCGCCCGCCAGACCCTGCAGGAGACGCGGGCCAGCCTCGAGCGGCAGAAGACGCGGCTGGCGCGGCGCCTGCGCGCCACCTACAAGTCGGGCGCGGACCGCGAGCTCGAGTTCCTGCTCTCGACCCGCTCGTTCGCGCAGCTGCTGGCGCGCTGGGACTTCCTCGTCATGCTGGCCGAGCAGGACCGCGTGCTGCTCGAGGACATCGCCGGCAAGCAGCAGCAGGTCGAGGCCACCGAGGACCGGCTCGAGGAGAACCTCGGCGAGATCCGGCAGAACGAGCAGCAGACGACGACGCAGAACCGGAAGCTCGGGCGGCTGGCCACGCAGCGGGAGCGGCAGGTGGCGCAGATCCGCAGCCAGCGCAGGACCCACGAGGCCGCCGCCGCCGAGCTGGAGAAGACGGCCAAGGACATCCAGCGCCTGCTGGCGCGGCTCGAGCGCCAGCGCCAGGCGGAGGTGCAGCGGCGCCGCGCCGGCGGCACGGCCGAGCCGTTCACCGGCGACTTCGCCCGGGCGCGCGGCCAGCTCACCTGGCCGGTCGAGGGGAACGTGGTCGGGCGCTTCGGCCCCGAGCGGCACCCGCGCTTCGGCACCACGACGCTCAACAACGGCATCGACATCGCCGCGGCGGCCGGCACCGGCGTGCGCGCGGTGGCGCGCGGCCGGGTGGACTTCACCAGCGAGGACTTCGCCGCCTTCGGCCAGGTCGTGGTCGTCAACCACGGCAGCGGCTACTACACCCTCTACGGCCACCTCTCCGAGATCGCCGTGCGCCAGGGCCAGGACGTGGCCGCCGGCCAGACCATCGGCCGCGTCGGCGACAGCGGCACCTCGCTCAAGGGCACGGTGCTGCACTTCGAGGTGCGCAAGGGGGGCACGGCCCTCGACCCGGAGGACTGGCTGCGGTAGGCGGGGGTGGAGACGGCTTGCCCCGGGGCGGCCGTTCGCGTGTATCCTCGGCGCATGAGCGCCGTCCGCCTCGCCGACCTGCTCGGGCTGCCGGGCCCGTCCGCGTTCCTGCGCGGCGTGGTGGCCGGCGGCCGCACCGCCAACGCCTACCTCTTCACCGGCCCGGCCGGCGTGGGCAAGGGCACCGCGGCGCTGGCGTTCGCGCGCGCCCTGCTGTGCGAGACCCGCAACCGCGCGAACGGCCCGGGCGGCCTGTTCGACGACCCGGCGGCGTCGTCCGGGGCGCCCGCGGCCGCCCCGGACGACGCCTGCGGCGCCTGCGCCGCCTGCCGGAAGTCGGCGCAGCTCACGCACCCCGACCTCAAGTTCCTCTTCCCGGTCACCGGCGAGGAGGGGAAGCTCGACGAGGCGGTGGCCGCCACGCTGCAGGCGATGCGCGAGGACCCGTGCTTCGTCTTCCAGTACGACAAGGCGGCCTCGATCCGCCTGGCGCTGACCCGCGGGCTGCTGCGCGAGTTGGCCTACCGGCCCTACGAGGGCGAGCGGCGCGTGGTCGTGGTGCGCGACGCCGACCGCATGCGCGAGGACCAGTACTCCGCGCTGCTCAAGTCCATCGAGGAGCCGGGGGCCTCCACCGTGTGGGTGCTCACCACCGCCCGGCCGGCGCGCCTGCCCGCCACCATCCCGTCGCGCTGCCAGCGGGTGCGGTTCGCGCCCCTGCCGGAGGCGACGGTCGGGGAGTTCCTCGAGCGGCGCCTCGGCGTGCCGGCGGCGGACGCGCGCCTGCTGGCGGCGCTCTCGTCCGGCTCGCTGACCCGCGCGCTGGTGCTGCGCGAGGGCGACCCGAGGCGGGAGCGCGACGCGGCGCTCGCGCTCTTCGCCACCGCCCGCGCCGGCGACCCGGCGGCGCTGTGGAAGGCGGTGCAGGGCTTCATGGGCTTCGGGCGCACCGGGCGCGAGGCCCTGCGCCGCATGGCCGAGTTCCACCAGCTCTGGCTGCGCGACCTGCTGCGGGCCCGCTACGGCGCGACGCGGGAGCAGCTCGTCAACGCCGACCGCGAGGCCGACGTGCGCCGGCTGGCCGCGGTCGCCGAGCCGGCCGAGGTGCGGCGCCGGCTGCTGGTGCTCGAGGAGATGCTGCGCGCCGTCGAGGGCAACGTCACGCCCGAGCTGGCGATGTTCTCCGCGCTGTCGCGGCTCAAGGGCGGGGGCGCGGAGACGGCGGGGTGGCCGCCGCACCCCACCGCCCGCTGGGACTACTGAGTCCGGCTCACCGCGCCAGCGCGAACCGCACGCCCGCGAACCACGTCCGCCCGGGCTCGGGGAAGCCCTCGTCCAGCTCGTAGCGGGCGTCGAGGAGGTTCGCCACCCCGCCCTCGAGGGTCACGCCGGGCGCCACCGCGACGGCGCCGCGCAGCTCGCACACGAGGAACGGCGCCAGGGTGAGCCCGGCGCTGGTGGCGTGGCGCTCGCCGTAGCCGTTCGCGCTGGCCTGCAGCTCGAGGCCGGGCCGGGGCGCGACGTCCAGGTGGGCGGTGACGCTGGAGCGCGGCGCGCCGGTCTGCCTCACCTCCGGGTGGTCGAGGTTCTCGCGCTCGGCGTAGGTGTACGCCGCGCCCAGCGCCAGCCCGCGCCGCAGCCGCGCCTCGCCGGCGATCTCGACGCCGGCGCTGCGCGCGTCGCCGAGGTTGCGCGTCTGCGACAGCCAGGTCGTGTCGCCCTCCTCCACCGCGAACGCCACCTCGTCCACCGACTCGATCAGGTCGGCGATGCGGCTGTGGAAGACGGCGACGCGCGCCTCGATCCCCGCCCGCGGCGTGCCGGCCCAGGCCAGCTCGACGTGCAGCGCCGCCTCGGGGTCGAGGGCGGGGTTGGGGATGGCCGAGCCCGCCTTGTAGGAGTAGCGGTCCTTCATGGTGGCGAAGCGGGTGCGGCGGGCGACGCTGCCGCGCAGCGTGCCGCGGCCGACGTCCCAGAGCAGCGCGAGCTGCGCGTTCCAGGCCGCGTCCGTGCCGGCCGGCAGGTCCACGAGCTCCCCGTCCACGTACTTGTCCACGGCGAGCGAGCGGCGGTCGGCGTAGCCCGCCCCGGCGACGGCGGTGAACGGTCCGCCCAGGCGCCAGGTGTCCTCGATCGAGCCGAAGAGCGTCAGGTCCTCGACCCGGCTCTCCGGGGTGCCGGCGTCGTGCTCGCGGTGCAGGTCGTACTTGCCGTGCGCGGCGGCGCGCACCGCGTGGCCGGCCACGACCGGCAGCGACCACTCGAGCGAGCCGCCCCAGGTGGGGTCGTCGTAGTGACTGGTGAAGGACGAGCGCCGGTCCTGCGTCGTGTAGGTGGCGTCGTCGTAGGCGCACAGCGTGTTCTCGAAGCGGTCGTGGTAGAGCCGCCCCTGGAGCGTCGAGCCGCCGAGCGCGGTGCGCGTGAGCAGGTAGGCGCTCTCCTTGTCCCACTGCGGCCAGCGCCAGTGGCGCACCCGCTCCGTGGGTCGCGTGCCGGCGTAGGGCGGGTTGCCCTTGGCGCCCTGCTGGGTGCCGAGGACCAGCGCGTACTCGTCCGTCCCGTTGGGCGTCAGGCCCAGCGTGAGGCCCGCCCGCCAGTCCTCGCGCGTCGCGTTCGCGCGGTCGCCGGCCGGCTGCGCCGGCACGCCGTCGAAGCCGGCCGGCAGCCGGAAGCCGCGCTCGACGAGCAGCGACGCCGACGCCTGCGCGTACCACGCGGCCCGGCGCGTGCCGACGGCGAGGTCCTCGTACGCCCCGTCGCCGCGCACGCCCAGCGCGCCGCTCACCTCGAGCGGCGCCGCCGGCCGCCGCGACTGCACGTTGATCGCCCCGCCCAGCGCGTTCGGGCCGTAGAGCAGCGAGCTGAAGCCCTTGGCCACGGTGATCCGCCCCACGCCGAAGGTGGTGAACCGGCGCAGGTCCACGGTCCCGTCGTACGGCACGTAGACCGGCACGCCGTCCACGAACAGGGGCACCTGCCGCAGGTCGAAGCCGCGCAGGTAGAGGCCGCCCTCGTTCCGCCCGCCGCCGTTGGTGATCGTCAGCCCCGGCACGCCCGCCAGCGCCCGCGGGTAGTCGAGGCGGTCGGCGCGGCGCAGCTCCGGGGCGGCCACCCGCTCCTCGAGCGCCGCGGCCGCCCGCGGCCGCAGCGCCGTCACCTCGATCGCGCCCAGCGGCAGGACCTGCGAGGTGTCGGCCAGCAGCGCGTGCGCGGCGGCGGGGACGAGCAGGGCGGCCACGCCGAGGACGGCGAGGACGAGCGCGGGCGCGCGGGACGGACGACGGGGCGCGGGCATCGGCGACCTCCGGGAACGACACGGCCTGCCGCGCCGTGCGGCGGGCGGGACGAGGATGCCGGACCCTAGCAGGCCGCCGCCGTAGATGCAACACGGTTGCATCTGGGTCGGCGCGGGCGTACCGTCTGCGTCCCCGGGGCCGTCCCGCCCCGCGTCTCCGTCCGCGAGGGTCGTCTCCATGCCGGTCGCCCGTCCCCGTCCCGCCGCGTCCCCGCGGCGCGAGTTGCTCCGGGCCTCCGGCCTGCGCTGCACGCCCGCGCGCGAGGCGGTGCTCGCCCACCTGTCGCGGCGGGGCCGTCCGCTCGCGCACGGCGAGATCGCCCGGGCCCGCGGACTGGCCGCGCTCGACCGGGTCACGCTCTACCGCACGCTCGGCGCGCTGCAGGACGCCGGCCTCGTGCACCGCGTGCAGGACCAGGAGGGCGCCTGGCGCTTCTGCGCCCACGTGCGCGACGGCCGGCGCTGCCCCGCCAACCACCCGCACTTCCAGTGCACGCGCTGCGGCCGCATGCGCTGCCTCACCGGCCAGGCGCTCCCGTGGGTCGAGGCGGGGGCCGGCGCGCGGGTCACCGGCAAGCAGTTCGTGGTGTACGGGCTGTGCGCCGCCTGCGCGCGGCGGGGTACACGGTGAGGCGCGGCGCGGGCCACCGCGGCGAGTCCACGGCACAGCGTCGTCTTGCCCCCGCCCGCCGGCCCGGTCACGATCGCCCGCGCCGC
>CAZSQE010000171.1:0-5246 GCA_964608905.1 uncultured bacterium
GGATCTCCTGCTGCCCGGCCGCGAGGATGGAGAAGAGCACGAGCAGGACGAGGAACACGAGGATCGCCACCGCCATCGGCGGGAGGCCGCGCGCTCGCTCGGCCCGGTAGCGCAGCTCGCTGCCGTCCCACGTCAGCGCGACGCCGCGGTCCCTGGCGACGATCGCCGCCGTCCGCAGCACGCCGGCGCGGATGCCGCCGGCGGGGTCGCCGGCCTGGAACCGCGGCGTCATCTCGCGGCGGATGATGCGGGCCTGGAGCCCGTCGGGCAGGACGCCCTCGAGGTCGTAGCCGGTCTCGAAGGCGATGCGCCGCTCCTCCATCGCCACCAGCAGCAGCAGGCTCCGGCGGTTCCCCGCGAACCAGCGCCGGTAGGCCTCGGTCTTGTAGGCGATGGGGTCGAGCGGCGCCGTGGTCGGCAGGACCAGCACCGCGAACTGCACGTCCGTCTTCCGCTTCACCTGGTCGAGGAACGACTCGAGCCGGGCGCGGCTCGAGTCGTCGAGCGCGCCGGCGTGGTCGTTGACGAACCCGACCGGGGCGGGGAAGAGGCTGTCCGCGTCCGCGCCGGCCGCACCGGCCGGGGCCGGGAGGAGGAGGACGGCGAGCAGCAGGAGGGCGGGGATGCGGCTCAGAGGCTCAGCTCTTCGAGGGTGCGGATCAGGCGCTCCATCTCGGCGAGGAAGCTGCGGTAGAGCGCCAGCACCTCCTCCGACTTGTGGCGCCGCGACTCGTAGCGGAACAGGTGCGCGGCCAGCAGGTGCTTGGCGTCGACGTGGTAGAGGTCGGCGACCCGCTGGATCACCCGCGCCGCGTCGGCCGGCGGGGTCTCGCCGCGCAGGCGCAGCAGGGTGCGCAGCAGGGTGGCGAAGCCGCTGGCCGAGGCGCGCAGCGCGCGGGCCAGCACGGCCGGGTCGGTGTGGTGGAGCAGGTAGGTCTGGCGCAGGCGGATGTGCTTGCCGCGCAGTTCGTGCTCGCACTGCAGGCGCAGGTAGGTGCGGGGCACCTCGATGGCGCCGAAGACGTCGTCGCCCTCGATGCGCAGGCGGCGCTCCTGGATCTCGATCCACTCGATGGGGAACGAGTCGAGCGAGTGTTCGATCTGGGCGCGGGTCAGGAACAGCGGCTCGATGAACGGCGCCTTGCGCTGCGCCGGCAGGGCGCGCGCCACGGCGTCGAGGCGCGGCCCGTCGAGCGCGCGGGCCACGAGCAGCAGGTTGATGTGCGAGCGCTTCGGGTCGAAGCCCTCGGTCAGCACGCTGCCGGTCAGGTAGGCGGCGACGAAGTCCGGGCCCAGCGCGGCGCGCACCGGGTCGAGCCACTGGCGGGCGCGGTCCACGATCTCGCTCGACGGTTCGATCCGGCGGTCACTCGTGTCGGCCATGCGCGGGACGCTAGACCCCGTCGGGGGAGGGGTCAAGTGCCCGCCGCGGCGCCGGGCCTTGACCGGCCTTCGCGCCGGCACCTAGCCTGAGCCATCGGCGTCCCGCGCGGGGCGGGCCGCGTACGGGGAGGCGAGGGTGAACGACGTCGTCATCATCGGTGCGGGCCCCGCCGGCCTCACGGCCGGCATGTACTGCCGCTTGCGCCGGCTGTCGGTGCTGGTGCTGGACGCCGGCCGCGCCGGCGGCCAGTTACGCTCGGTCTACGCGGCGAAGATGGTGCACGACTGGCCCGGGCGGCCGGCGGTGGTCGCGGCGGACCTGGCCGACGACCTCGCCACCCACGCCGAGGAGCTCGGGGTCCCGGTCGTCGAGGGCGAGAAGGTGGTCGAGGTGCGCCGCGTCGGCGAGGGCTTCGAGGTCGTCGGCCGCGACGCCGCCTCGGGCGAGGAGCGCGTGCACCCGGCGAAGGCGGTGATCATCGCCATCGGCGGCGGCGCGGTCGAGCCGCGGCGGCTGGGCGTGCCGGGCGAGGAGGCGCTGGGCGAGGACTCGATCACCTACCGGTTGCCCGCGGCCGAGCGCGTGGCGGGGCGTCGCGTCGTGGTCACCGGCGGCGGCGACTCCGCGCTCGAGAGCGCGCAGTTCGCCCGCGCGGCGGGGGCCGAGGTGACCATCGTGCACCGCGGCCCCGTCTGCCGCGCGATGGAGGCCAACCTCGAGGCGATCCACCGCATGGGCATCGAGTGCCGGCGCGACATGCGCGTGACGGCGCTCGAGGTCGAGGACGGCGCGTTGCGGGCGGTGCTGATCCAGGCGCGCGACGCCGGCGGACCCGCGCCGGGCACGGGCACCCCGGCGCCGGACGATCCGCCGATCGAGCGCGTGCCGTGCGACCACCTGGTGGTGAACGTCGGCACGGCGGCGAACCTCGAGGCGGTGCAGGCCTGGGGCGTGGAGGTGGACGCCGGCCGCGTCCGGGTGGACTGCGGGATGCGCACGTCGGTGCCCGGCATCTTCGCCTGCGGCGACATCGTCGTCTACGAGGGCAAGTACAAGCTGCTGGTCAGCGCCGCGAGCGAGGGCGCCACCGCCGCGAACTCGGCGTACGTGTTCGTGCGCCGGCCCTCGACGGTGACGATGAAGGACCTGTGGACGTAGGCGGGACCCGGGTCCCGGGGGAGATCCGGCGGCTCCACGAGCGGCCGGGCTGCGGCGTGGTGGGGGAGCTGCGAGACTGCATCGTGCCGGGCATGCCGAGATCCTGATGCGCAAGACCACCGGACCGCTGCACGGATCCCGGCGTCGCTGAGGGAGCCTAGGCCGAGAACACCTCGTTGCCGTCGTCGTCCTCGACGACGATCGCCGCGCAGGGGCAGGCCTCGGCCGCCTGGAGCAGGGTCTCGCGGCTCACCGCGTCGGGGTCGAGCACGACCACCTTGTTCTTGCTGTCGAGGGCGAAGACCGCGGGCGCGATCTCCACGCACTCGGCGTTGCCGCAGCACGCGCCGTGACGGATGCGGACCTGCATGGGGAGCCTGGCACCTCCTGCCCGGCGCGGGTCTCGGGAACCCGGCCCGGGAGCGCGACTCTAGCCGCACCCGCCGCGGTGGACAAGGAAGCAGCGCCCGGGCGCTGTGCTAGATTCGCGGCGCACCCGGGGAGCGCCCCGTCCGCCGGGACGGCGCTGCCGCGGACGCACGCACGGGGAGGGACCGCCGATGACGAGCGAGACCGTGGTGATGCAGGAGTTGATCCTGCTGGCGGCCGCGGCGCTGGCGGTGCTCCTGCTGTTCCGGCGCCTGCGCCTGCCCGCCACCGCCGGCTTCATCATCACCGGCATCCTCGTCGGCCCCGGGAGCTTCGGGCTGGTCGGCGATCCCGAGATGGTGCGCGTGCTGGCCGAGTTCGGCGTGGTCGTCCTGCTCTTCACCGTCGGGCTCGAGTTCTCCCTGACCGACCTGCGCCGCCTCGGCCGGGGCGCGCTGGTGGGCGGCGCCCTGCAGGTGAGCCTCACGGTGGCGGTGGTGGGCGCGCTGATGGCGCTGGCCGGCTGGCACCCGGCGCAGGCGGTCTTCGTCGGCATGATGGCCGCGCAGACCAGCACCGCCGTGATCCTCAAGCTGCTCACCGACCGGGTCGAGCTGCAGGCCCCGCACGGGCGCCTGGCCGTCGGCGTGTCGCTCTTCCAGGACGTCACGACCGTGCCCTTCCTCCTGCTGCTCCTGCCGCTGGGGCGCTGGCTCCAGGGCCGGACGCTGCTCATGGAGGAGGTGCGCGGGGCCCTGCCCGGGGCGCTGGCGATGATGGCGGGAGCGGGGCTCGTGTTCTGGCTGGGCCGCCGCGCCATCCCGTGGTTGCTGGCGCGCACCTCGCGCACCGGCTCGCGCGAGGCCTTCCTGTTCAGCATCATCGTGGTGGTGCTGGGCAGCGCCCTGCTGGCCTCGCGGGCGGGCGGCTCGCTGGCCATCGGCGCGTTCCTCGCCGGGCTCCTGCTCGCCGGCTCGGAGCTGCGCGACCGCATCGCGTCCGAGGTGCTGCCCTGGCGCGACGTGCTGTCGAGCGTCTTCTTCATGGCCATCGGCATGTCGTTCGCGCCGGCCGTGGTGCTGACGCGCCCGGGCCTGGTGCTGGCGAGCACGGTGGGGCTGGTGGTCCTCAAGGCGGTCCTGGCCCTCGTGGCGCTGCGCATCGCGGGCGTCCCGCGGCGCATCGCGGTCGCGACCGCCCTGACGCTGGCGCAGATCGGGGAGTTCTCCTTCGTGCTGGCGCAGGCCGCGCGGCCACACGGGCTCATGGAGGGCGACGTCTCGCAGGCCTTCTACGCGGGCGCCGTCTTCTCGCTGCTGCTGGCCTCCTTCGTGCAACCGCGCGCCTCGCGCTGGGCCCTGGCGCTGGACCGCGCCCTGGCGGGGCGCCCGGCGGCGGCGGACGACGAGGAACTGGACGCCGCCGACGAGGCCGGTGCCCCGGCCGCGCCCGGCTCCACCCCGGCGCGTCCTCGCGCCGGCCACGTGGTCATCGCCGGGTTCGGCCTCAACGGGCAGAACCTGGCGCGCGTGCTGCGGTCGGTGCACCTGCCGCACCTCGTCGTGGACCTCAACCCGGACCTGCCGGCCGCGGCCCACCGCGAGGGCAGCCCGGCCCTGGTGGGCGACATCAGCCACCCGCTCATCCAGCGGCGGGCCGGCGTGCCGCGCGCGGAGGTGCTGGTGCTGGCCCTCAGCGACGCCGTGGCCACGGCGCAGGCCTGCCGCGTGGCCCGCGCCTCCTCCGGCGGGTTGTTCATCATCGTGCGCACGCGTCACGTGGACGAGATCGACCAGCTCTACGCCGCGGGGGCGAGCCAGGTCATCCCCGAGGAGTTCGAGACCTCGATCGAGATCTTCACCGCCGTGATGCGCGAGCTGCACGTGCCCAACAACGTGGTGCAGGCGCAGATCACCCTGCTGCGCCAGGAGCGCTACAGCCTGCTGCGCGGCCGGCGGCTGCAGGGCGCGGTGCTCGAGCAGCTGCCGACCATCCTGCTCGAGCGCACGACCGACACGTTCCTGCTGCTGCAGGAGTCGCCGGCGGTGGGCCGCACGCTGGGCGAGGTCGGCCTGGGCGCCGAGGGCGAGGCGCGGCTGGTGGCGGTGGTGCGCGGCGGGAAGCCGCAGACCGCGGTGGCGCCCGACTTCCGTCTGCGCGTGGGTGACACCCTGGTGGTCACGGGCACGCACGCCGAGGTGGACCGCGTGTTCGAACGCCTGCGCCCGCCGCTGCTATGATGCGGGCCGTCCGTACGACCACCCGGTGAGGCCGATGCCCCTGCGACTCTCCCTGCTCCCGCTCGCCCTCCTGCTGGGCGCGGCGGACGCGAGGG
>CAZSQE010000172.1:0-5244 GCA_964608905.1 uncultured bacterium
CGACTCGCCGCTCTCCTCGGCGCGCACGCCGACGAGCTGGCGGTCTCCGTCACGCAGAGCCGCGCCAACCTCGCGAGTCTCACCCCGGGCTCTGCGGCGGTCCTCGCTCAGGGGCGCGAGATCGGCGCCTCGGGTCTCCCGCGGTTGCACGCCGCCTCGCGGAGTCCCGACGACGCCCGCGCCGTGCTCCCGGACGTCACCGCTTACGCCGCCGCGACAGCGACCATGACGGTCGCCCTGCGCGACGCCGCAGCTCGGGCGGTCGCCGAGCACGGTGTGGCCGTGCGCGATCGATCCGAGGACAGCCCGTTGCTGTGGCGGCCCGCGGCCGACTTCGACGTCGTACCGCTTGTGCGAGCCCTGGACGGCGCCGTCGTGACCGCGCGTCGTGCCGCGATCGAGGCCACCACCGATGCGCCGGCCCCGGGAGCGGAGCGGGTTCTGCGCGCGTCCACGGCTCAGCTGCGGCATGCGCTCGCGCGTCGTCAGATCGAGCTGCGGCCCGATGCCCCGACAACCGCACCGCTGACGGCTCACTTCGAGCCGGTCAGCCAGGCTGGCGCCGCCAGGGGAGCGTAGGAGTGTCTGCTCCCGCCGACGACGACCCCGTCGATGTGGATGCGCTCGTCGACCAGGTCCTTGGCGGTCGGCCAAGGCCGGTTGTGTGGGAGCGCCTGGACGCGGCGGCGGCAGCGACGGCCTGGGCCGAGCTCGACACCTGGGTGCGGTGGCTCGCCAGCCGCTACAGCCTCGACCACCGCGATGTCCCGCCGTGCTGGTTCGCGCACGGCCACCTGGTCGAGGAGCTCTCCGCCCTGCGCACGGCGCACCGCGCATCGTTCGACCCGGCGGCGTCGCCCATGGGCCCGGTCGAGTGGCATCAGATGTTTGCAGCCGCGCGGGGACGCCTACAGCTCTGGTGCGGAAGGACGGGCTGCCGGCCCGGTGAGCATCGTCCCGACGCCCCGCCGGCATGGGCGACGGATCCGATGACCACGGGCTACGGGGACCGCTTCGCCGCCCACCTCGAGGCGGACCTGTCGGCACGAGACGAGTGACGCCGAGCCTCTGCAGTGCGCGCGGCCGGGGCTCCCTGGGTCGACCCTGCCGACGCGAGGAGGCGCACCGTGAACGACGCGGCCACGACACCGGCCCCGACGCTGCGCGACAGCGCGCTGGCCTACGCTGCCGCCGGGATCGCCGTCTTCCCATGTGTGCCTGGCGGCAAGACGCCGCTGACGGCGAACGGCTTCCACGACGCGACGACCGACGCCGACCGCATACGCCGGTGGTGGTCGATGCGTCCGTCCGCGAACATCGCGACCCCGACGGGGGCTCCTGGCTTCGACGTGCTCGACGTCGACGTCCGTCCCGACGGCAACGGCTGGCACGCGTTCCACCGCGCTCAGGCCGCCGGGCTGGTCGACAGCTGGCTCCGGGCGGTCCTGACGCCGTCGGGCGGTCTGCACCTGCACTACCCCGGCACTGACCAGCGCAACGGCAGCCTCCGCGGGCTGCACGTCGACTTCCGGGCGACCGGCGGGTACGTCCTGCTGCCGCCGTCGTTCGGCCAGACCAAGGCCTACTCCCGCGACTACCAGCTGATCGCCACACGGCCGGGGCCCGGCCGCCCGCTCGACTGGAGCGCCGTCGTCGATCTCCTCACCCCGGCCGATGCGCGGGGCGGCGCCGGCCAGGGCATCGTTCGTCAGCGTGACGGCGGCGACCCGACGCCGGCACTCGCCGCGCACGTCGCGCGCCAGCCCGAGGGCAACCGCGACAACGCTCTGTTCTGGGCCGCCTGCCGCGCGGCCGAGGCCGGCGTGCAGGACTTCGAGCCGCTCGTGACGGCCGCCGTCAGCGCCGGTCTCACCGAGCGGGAGGCCGCTCGCACCGTCCTCAGCGCGCAGCGCACGGTCGGCGGCGCAGCCGCCCGACCCGCCTCGGAGGTTCGCCCCGTACCCGCCGCCCCCGCCCGGCTCTGAGGAGACCGCCATGCCGCGCTCGCGCACCAGTGCCGCCGCGACGACGTCGCGCGCGAGGGCGGCCGACGTCGCCCCACCGACCGTCGAGCGGCTGTGGACGATCGGGGAGGTCTCCGCCTTCCTGGGCATCCCCATCGCGACGCTCCACCAGTGGCGGTACCTCGGCACCGGTCCTGACGCGTACCGCGTCGGCAAGCACCTGCGCTACAGCCCCGTCGCGGTGCAGGCGTGGCTGGAGAGCGAGTGCCGGCGTGAGGCGAGCGCCTGACCGTGGCCGGGAACGTCAAGAAGCGGCCGGACGGGATGTGGCGCGCCCGGTACCGCGACGCGACCGGCAAGGAGCGCGCCCGCCACTTCGCGCGCAAGGCCGATGCCGAACGCTGGCTCGCGGCGCAGGCGTCGTCCATCGCCCGGGGCGACTGGGTGGATCCGGCGAAGGCGCGGGTGACGGTCGAGGAGTGGTCGCACGTGTGGCTCGCGACGAAGGCGCACCTCCGGCCGCGCACGCGGGAGAAGTACGAGAGCGCCCTGCGCGTGTGGGTCCTCCCGAGGTGGGGGCGGGTTGCGCTCGCGGACATCACCCACGCCGACCTCGTGCGGTGGGTCTCGGAGATCCAGGTCGATCGCAGCCCGGCGCACACCCGGCACACCCTCATCGTGATGTCGCAGATGCTCAAGCTCGCGGTCCGGGACGGGCGCCTCACTAGGAACGTCGCTGACGGCGTCGCGAAGCCGCGGCTGACGCGGCCGGTCCAGCGGTTCCTGAGCAACGAGGAGGTCGCCCGACTCGCGGCAGAGTTGCCCGAGCCGTACGACTTGCTGGTCGTGCTGCTGGCCTTCACCGGCCTGCGGTTCGGCGAGGCCGCAGGGCTCCAGGTAGTCGACGTCGACCTCGAGCGCGGCCGCGTGACCGTGAACTGGAGCATCAGCGAGCTGTCGCGCGGGGGACTGCACCGGGACGCCCCAAAGACCTACCGGCGTCGGGCCGTCCCGATCCCGGCCTTCCTCGTCGCCCGCCTGCGCGCGTACGTGGCGGACAAGCCCGCCGACGCGCCGCTGTTCACCGCGAGCAAGGGCGGCACGTTGAGGAACTCGAACTTCCGGCACTACTTCTTCGACCCCGCCGTGGAGCGCGCCGGCTTCGCGCCGCTGACGCCGCACAACCTGCGGGATACCGCCGCGAGCCTCGCAGTTGCCTCCGGGGCGAACGTGAAGGCGGTCCAGCGGATGCTCGGGCATGCGTCGGCGTCGATGACGCTGGATGTGTACTCGGGCCTGTTCGACGCCGAACTCGACGACGTGGCGGCACGGATGAACGCGGCCGCGACTGACGCGCTGGGTGCCTGGGGCGCCGGCGGGACAAGCGCCACGGAGGCGGACGCCGGATGAGCCCGCCGAAGCGAGGGGACGCTCCGAAGGCCAAGCCGACGCCCGTGCGGGTGACCTCGGTCAGCACCGAACGGACGCGCCGGAGGGTGCGCGACGTCGAACAGCCGATCATCAACATCACGCTGCAGCCGGACGAGCGCCGAGTGTTCAGCGTTGTGGAGGCGGCCGCGATCCTGGGTATCAGCCGCAGCAAGCTCTACCAGTTCATCTCCGCCGGCGAGATCCGCTCGATCCGCATCGGCCGGCTCCGCAAGATCCCGGTCGCTGCGATCGACGAGTTCATCGCGGCGCGCGAGTCCGGTGCGCGGCAGCCTCCTTAGGAGCGGCACGTCGGAACGGTGCTGCCCGGGAGGTCCTCGCGAGACGTGAAGGGCTCGCTAGAAGGGATTCACATCGTCATCGTCCTCTTGCAGAGCGGGGGCGATCGCAGTTGCGTCTCCGACTTCGGTAGGCGCCTGTGAAGGCCCGTTGTAGGCGTAGTGGCCGGCGAGGTCGTATGTAGTGCGTGGCCGGCGGCGGTGTGAGACACCACCCAGATCGTCGACACTGGCGCCCCGGTCTGCTTCGAGCACCAGCAGCTCGTCGAGGTTGTGCAGACCCTTGCGGCGAGTGGACTCGCCCATCCCATACGCCGCCCTGAAGTGTCCGCTGGGGAAGACGAGGCCAACTGTCGTCTGTGCGCGAGCCGCCGTGCGGAGTGCAACCAGATACATGACCAGGCCCGCACCACTGAGATCGGGCGAGGGGAAGAGCACCCGCCAGGCGTTCTCGGGGATTCGCCGGTAGGTGTCCCCCGCTTGGCCGGTGGGAATGCTGTACGGGGCCCGCGATCCGTCCTCTCGCAGTGGCCGCACCATCGGGACGGCTCCGTCGTGTTCCCCGGGTGTGAGCTCCACGAAGCCGCGGATGGCGAGTTCTCGCCACGTGCTTCTGATGGCCCGGCTTCCCGCGCCGTCGGGATCGGCCAGCCCGAGGAGTGCCGCCCAGAAACTGGCCGGACGCACGCTCTCGTGCTCGCCGCCGCCCGCCACCCACAGGAGGCTCAAGTAGAGGGCCACGCGCGTCCTGCCTCCGCGACCCCCACCAGACGCGGCGCGCGAACTCATCAACCCCGCAAGCGGGTAGTGCACCTGGCCGTTGACTTCGCATCGAAAGAAGGAGTCACGGAGGGGCGCACCCATCCCGCGGCGCGCGGACATCGAGCGTACGACCTCGTTGAACATCTCGTTGCGGGAGACAACCGGGACCCTCGACATAGTCGCTCCAAAATTGCGCTCGGTTGCCAAAATTCTGAGGTCCAGGGTAGTCTAGAACTACATTGGAGTACATATCCTGTTGCGCTAACGTAGGGTAGCACGCTTCGCTATCGTCCAGCAAGGCGCATGTAGGCCCAGCCCGGGCGCTACAGTCGGAGCACTCGGTGGGCTCCGCTACGGAGGGGCTCGAGCGAGGCAGGCTGGATCGCCGCCCTCTTACGGCGGGGTCCCCAGGCGACGGTGTGGCGCTAGGCCCTCATTACGGCAGGGCGTGGCACCGGAGGCTGGAGTCGCCCCCTCTGCTACCCGAGTGCGGGAGCCCCGGTGCGCGCGCCGGGGCTTCTTTGCGGGTGCCGTGTGGCAGCTGAGCGACGATGCTCTGCGTCCTGGCCGGGCGCCCGCGGGCTACTCCCGGGTCCCGAACGGCTGATGTGAAGCCGGAACTGCCCGGCGTTTCGCGGACCGGATGCGGACTAGATGCGGACTAGTGGCCCAGATGACGGCCGCTGTGGGCATCCGGCAGGCGCCGGGAAAGCCGTCTGACCTGCACAAACACTCTGGTGGGCCCCGTGGGGATCGAACCCACAACCCGCGGATTAAAAGTCCGCTGCTCT
>CAZSQE010000173.1:0-5235 GCA_964608905.1 uncultured bacterium
GGTGTCCGCCGCGCCCGACTCCGGCACCGCCGGCGTCGCGCTCGACGCCGCGCTCTCGCTGACCTTCAGCGAGGGCATGGAGCCCCGCAGCACCGGCGAGGCCGTCTCGCTCGCGCCGCGGGTGGAGATCCGGCAGCGGCGCTGGAAGGGCCGCCAGCTCAGCCTCGTGCTCGAGCGGCCGCTGCGCGACGACCAGACCTACACGCTGTTCCTCGCCGCCACCGCGCGCGACGGCCACGGCAACCCGCTGGCCGCCGGGCGGACCATCGTCTTCAGCACCGCCGACACCTTCCCGCCCGGGCTCATCGAGGGCCGCATCGCCGCGCGCGGCTTCCGCGCCGAGGGCACCTACCTGTGGTGCTACGGCGGCGACCGCGTGCCCGACTCGACGGCGCGCGACTTCGACGCCCTCGGGCTCGCCGACGAGACCGGGCAGTTCCGCATCCCCGGCCTGCCGGTGCCGGCGCGCTACCGCCTGTGGGCCTTCGCCGACCTGAACAAGAACCGCTCCTTCGAGCCCGACAAGGACGTGCTCGCGCCCGCCGACACCGTCATCGAACTGACCGCCGCGCGGCCCGCCGCCACCGGTCTCGACGTCGAGGTCGTGGACCCCCGGGCGCCCGGGCACGTGCGCGGGCTCGTCACCGACGCCACCGGCGACAGCGCCGGCGTGATGCGCGTCTTCGCCATCTTCGAGCCGGACACCAGCCGCCGCCTCGTCGTGGACGTGGACCCCAAGGGGCAGTTCACGCTCGAGCTGGCCGCCGGCCGCTGGCGCGTCGGCGCCTGGCGCGACGCCGACCAGAACCGGGCGTGGCGCATGGACGTCGAGCCGGCCAGCGAGGTCAGGGTCTACACCGTCGCCCCCGCCGCCGAGTTCAACGACGAGCGGTTCGAGCTGAAACGCTGGACGCAGGCGCCATGAGGATCCCCTTCGTCAAGATGCACGGCGCTGCCAACGACTTCGTGGTCGTGGACCACCGGGCGCCCTTCCTGCCCGAACCGGCCGACGGGTTGTTCCGGCGGATGTGCGACCGCCGCCGCGGCATCGGCGCCGACGGCGTGCTGCTGCTCGAGCGCGACGCGAAGCTCGACTTCGCCATGCGCTACCACAACGCCGACGGGGGCGCCGCCGCCTACTGCGGCAACGGCGCGCGCTGCCTGGCGCGCTTCGCCCTCGGCCTCGGGCTCGGCCGGCGCGACCGCGTGCGCTTCCGCACCGCCGTCGGCCCGCAGAGCGCGCACGCGCGCAAGGACGGCGCCATCGAGGTGCGCTTCGGCCGCGTCGAGCGGGCCGGCGGCCTCGACACCGTGACCGCCGCCGGGCGCTCGTTCACCGGGCGGGTCGTGCCCGTCGGCGTGCCCCACTTCGTGGTCGGCGTGCCCGACGTGACCGCGGTGCGCGTGGCCACCTGGGGCGCCGCCGTGCGTGGGCACCGGCACTTCGCGCCGGCCGGCACCAACGTGGACTTCGTCGCCCCAGCCGGGCCCGGCGTGCTCGCCATGCGCACCTTCGAGCGCGGGGTCGAGGCCGAGACGCTGGCCTGCGGCAGCGGCGCCATGGCCGCGGCGCTGTGGGCCGAGCGCGAGGGCCGGGGCTCGCCGGTCCGGGTGCTCACCGCCGGGGGCGACACGCTGGTGGTAGAGTTCGCCCCGGCCGGGGAGGGGTTCGACGTGAGCCTGACCGGCCCGGCGGAGATCGCCTACCACGGGGTCTGGGAGACGGAGTAGCGCGCGGCGCGGGGGAGAGCCCATGTTCGAAGGTCTGACGGTTGCGATGGTGACGCCGTTCCAGGGCGACGGGGCGAAGCCGGGGTACGGAGGGCTCGACCTCGACGCGGCCGCGCGCCTCGCGGACTTCCTGCTCGAGGGCGGCGTGCAGTGCCTGGTCGTCTCGGGCTCGACCGGCGAGGCGGCGACCTGCACGAGCGAGGAGCGCCTCGCGCTCTGGCGCCGGGTCCGGGAGCAGGTGCGCGGGCGGATCCCCGTGGTGGCCGGCACCGGCACCAACTGCACCGCCGACTCCATCGCGCTCACCCGGATGGCCGAGGAGGCCGGCCTGGACGGGGCGCTGGTCGTGACGCCCTACTACAACAAGCCGACCGCGCGCGGCCAGGTCGCGCACTTCACCGCCGTGGCGAAGAGCACGAGGCTGCCGGTCATCCTCTACAACGTCCCCGGCCGCACCGGGACCAACACCCTGCCCGAGACGCTGGCGAAGCTGCAGGACCTGCCCAACGTCGTCGCGGTCAAGGAGTCGGCCGGCTCGCTCGACCAGGCCAGCGCCATCCGCGCGCAGACGAGCCTCAGGCTGCTCTGCGGCGACGACTCGCTCGCCCTGCCCATGATCGCGGTGGGCGCGGCCGGCGTCGTCTCGGTGGCCGGCAACGTCGCCCCGCGCGAGATGCGCGCGCTGTGCGACCACGCCCTCGCCGGGCGCATGGCCGAGGCCGAGGCGGTCCACCGCCGCCTGCTGCCGCTCTTCCGCGCCCTGTTCGTCGAGTCGAACCCCGCGCCGGTCAAGTTCCTGCTCTCGGCGATGGGCATGATCGGCAACGAGCTGCGGCTGCCGCTGGTGCCGGTGGAGCCGGCGAGCGAGCAGGCGATCCTGGCCGCGGCGGCCGCGGTCGGGCTGCCGCTGGCGGGGGGTGCGCGATGATCCCGCTCGTGCTGGCGGGCGCCGCCGGGCGCATGGGCCGCGCCGTCGAGCAGGCGCTGGCGGAGGCGCCCGGGTTCGCGCTCAAGGCGCGGGTCGAGCGCCGCGACCGCTGGCCGGCCGGCGCGGCGGGATGGACCGACGATGCGGCCGCCGTGCTGGCCGAGGGCGACGTGGTGGTGGACTTCAGCAGCCCCACGGCCTGCGTCGCGCTGGCGGCGCTGTGCGCCGGGCGGCGGGCCGCGCTGGTGACCGGCACGACCGGCCTCGACGCCGCGGGCGAGGAGGCGCTGCGGGCCGCGGCGCGGCTCGTGCCCGTGCTGCACGCGGCCAACTTCAGCCTCGGCATGGCGGTGCTGCGCCGGGCGCTGGCCGCGGCGCTCGGCGCGCTGCCGCCGGGCTGGGACGCGGAGATCGTCGAGCGCCACCACCGCCTGAAGGCCGACAGCCCCTCGGGCACCGCGCTCGCGCTGGCCGCCGACCTCGCCGCGCGCGGCGGCGAGGTGCGCTGCGGGCGGGAACAGGGGCGCACGGGCCCGCGCCCGGCCGGGGAGATCGGCGTGCACGCCGTCCGCGGCGGCACCTGGGTCGGCGACCACACGGTGCTGCTCGCCGGCGAGGGGGAGTGGCTCGAGCTCCGTCACGTCGTGCAGGACCGGCAGGCGTTCGCCCAGGGGGCGCTGGCCGCCGCCCGCTTCGTGGCGGGAGCGCGCCCCGGGCTCTACACTCTGGAGGACGTGGCCGGGAACCGGCCGCAGCCGTAGTCCATCCTCCGGAGCAGACCGCATGCGTCGCTGGCTGCCGGTGCTCGTGCCGGCGCTCGTCGTCCTCGGCCTGGCCGCCGTCCCGGCCCGGGCGCAGATCTTCGGCAAGAACAAGGTCCAGTACGACGCCCTGCGCTGGGCCGTGCTCGAGACCCCGCACGTGCGGCTGCACTTCTACGCCGCGGAGGAGAGCCTCGCCCGCCGCATGGCGGCGCTGGCCGAGAGCGTCTGCGTCGCCTACGACGCGCGCTTCCGCGTCGCCCCCCGCGGCCGGGTCCCGCTGCTGCTCTACTCGGCGCACCACCTGTTCCAGCAGACGAACGCCACGCCCGAACTGCTCACCGAGGCCACCGGCGGGCTCACCGAGCTGATCAAGGGGCGCGTGCTGGTGCCGCACAACGGCTCGTGGGCGCGGCTGGCGTGGGTCACCCGCCACGAGCTGGCCCACTGGTACATGCTCGAGAAGCTCAACCAGGTGCGCCGCGCCCACAAGCGCGCGCAGGTCACGCTGCCGCCGCTCTGGTTCATCGAGGGCCTGGCCGAGTACTGCAGCACCGAGTGGGACGCCGACGCCGAGGGCCTGCTGCGCGACGCCGTGACCAGCGGGGAGGCGCTGCCGCTCACCGAGAGCGGTCCCATCACCGGCACGCTGCTCATGTACAAGGAGGGGCAGTCGTTCCTCCTGCACCTGGCCGCGCACTTCGGCGAGGCGCGCGTCTTCGACCTGCTCGAGAACTGGTGGCGCGGCGACGACTTCGAGACGGTCTGGCGCCTGACCTTCGGCGAGCCGGTCGAGGAGACGGACGCGCGGTGGATGGAGTCGGTGCGCCGGCGCTACTACCCGGCCATCGCCGAGGCCGTGCCGGTCGGGGCGGCGGCGGCGCGCGTGACCCGCCGCGGGCGCTACAACCTCGGCCCCTGCGTGCTGCCCAACGCCGCGCCGGGCGACACGGCGCTGCGCTTCTGCTACTTCGCCGCGAGCGAGAACGGCATCGACCTGGTGCTGAGCCTGCCCGGCGACTCGGCGGCACGGCGCGAGCGGCGGCTCCTGCGCGGCGGGCTGTCGCCGCGGTTCGAGTCGTTCCACCTCTTCCAGAACCGGCCCAGCGCGAGCGCGTCCGGCCGCGTCGCCGTCTCGTCGAAGGTCGGCGGGCGCGACGCCATCCGAGTCGTGGACGCGGCCCGCGGCCGCGTCGTGCGGCGGCTCGACTTCCCGCGGCTCGTCGCCATCACCGACGCGGGCCTCGTGCCGGGGGACACCGCCGTCGTCTTCTCGGCGCAGGACTACGGCGGGCGGTCCGACCTCTACCGCGCGCGCTGGGGGACGGGGCGCGTGGTGCTCGAGCGGCTCACCGACGACGACTGGGACGACGTCGAGCCCGGTGTGTCGCCCGACGGGCGCTGGGTCGCGTTCGCCTCCGACCGGCACGACCCCCGCGGGCGCCACGCGCTGTGGCGGCTCTCGCTCGTCGACGGCCGGCTCGAGCCGCTCGGCGCCCCGCCGGCGGGGGAGGACCGCCAGCCGCGCTACTCGCCCGACGGGCGGTGGCTGGCGTTCCGCTCCACCCGCGGCGGCACGAGCGACCTGTACGTGCGCGGGGCGGAGCCGGGCGCCGCGTCCCTGCGGCGGGTGACGCGGCTGCTCGGGCCGGCGTCGGACCCCGACTGGCTGCCCGGCGGGGACGGGCTGCTCTTCACGGGGCAGAGCGGCATCGAGTTCCAGTGTTACGTGAAGCGGTTCGACGTCGACACGCTGGAGGCCGTGGAGGGGACGGAGGCCCCGCCGGCCGGGGCGCCGCCGGCGCCGCCCGCGTC
>CAZSQE010000174.1:0-5210 GCA_964608905.1 uncultured bacterium
CGCCGCGCCCGCGGCCGCGGGGGCCATGCGCGCGGCCAGCATCTCGCGCGCGCTCTCGCGGTCCACGTCCTCCGCGTACTCGCGCACCTGGGCCGAGGCCGCCAGCGCCGCGGCCAGCTCCGCCCCGGTGAGCGAGGCCATGCGCGAGGCGGGCGGGATCATGCGGGTCGCGACCGGCGGGGTCGGCACGCCGCGGGCGTCCAACACCGTGACCAGCGCCTCGCCGATCCCCAGCGACTGGAGCATCTGCTCGACGTCGTAGAACTCCGTCCGCGGGAAGGTCCGGGCCGCCGCCTTGAGCGCCGCCGCGTCGTCCGGGGTGAAGGCGCGCAGGGCGTGCTGCACCTTGTGGCCGAGCTGGCCCAGCACGTCGGCCGGCACGTCCTTCGGGCTCTGGGTGACGAAGAAGACCCCCACCCCCTTCGAGCGGACGAGGCGGACGATCTGCTGCACGTGGTCGAGGAACTCCCGGCTCGCCCCCTTGAACAGCAGGTGGGCCTCGTCGAAGAAGAACACCAGCTTCGGCCGCTCGAGGTCCCCGACCTCGGGCAGGTCGTGGTAGAGGCGGGCGAGCATCCACATCATGAAGGTCGAGAACAGCGCCGGCCGGTCCTGCACGTCGGTCAGCTCGAGCACGCTCACCACGCCGCGCCCGTCGCGCACCTCGAGCAGGTCGTCCACCAGCGCGAACTCGGGCTCGCCCATGAAGCGCTCCGCCCCCTGTTGCTCGAGCTGCACCATCTCGCGCAGCAGCACGCCCACGGTGGCGTCCGACATGAGGCCGTAGTCCTTGAGCTGCCCGGCGCCGGCGTCGGAGGTGAGGTACTGCAGCACGGCGCGCAGGTCGGCGAAGTCGAGCAGCGGCAGGCGGTGGTCGTCGCAGTACTTGAAGACCATCGCCAGCACGCTGGTCTGCGTCTCGTTCAGGTCGAGCACCTTGGCCAGCAGCAGCGGCCCGAAGGACGACACCGTGGCCCGGAGCTGGGCGCCCTTCGCCCCGGTCAGGCTCAGGAACTCGACCGGGCAGCCCGCCGGCCTCCAGGGCCAGCCCACGGCGGCCGCGCGCTGGCTCACCTTCTCGCTCGTCTCGCCGGGCGCCGCCATGCCGGAGACGTCGCCCTTCACGTCGGCGAGGAAGACGGGCACGCCGGCGTTCGAGAGCTGCTCGGCGAGCAGCTGCAGGCTCTTCGTCTTGCCCGTCCCGGTGGCGCCGGCGATGAGGCCGTGCCGGTTCATCATGGCGAGCGGCAGGCCGACGAGCGGCTCGGGGTGGCACTCCCCGGCCAGCACGGGGGCGCCCAGCGTGACGGCGGCGGAGCCCGGCGGGAAGGCGGCGCGGACGGAGTCGAGGAACCTGGGGTCCATGGACGGCCTCCTGGGAGCAAGACGGCGGCGGACGGGCACAATCTACCGCGCCGGCTGGGTCGGCGGAAGGCCCGACCGCGCCGGGCCGCACCCGAGCGCCCCTGCGCACGCCGTGCCCCGGGCGCCCCCCGCGGGAACGGGCCCCCGTCCGGGCCGGCCCGCGCGGCCGGGAACACGGTCGGGAACCCGGTTGCCACGAGCCGCCCGCGTGACTACTCTGACACGGTGCCCGTGCCGCCCCGGCGTCCGGGCACACCCGGGACCGCGACCCGCGCCGCGCGCGGGTGCCGACCGGGGTCCCGACCGGAGCCGGAGGAAAGAAGGAGACCATGCGTAAGCCCGTCCTGTACGCCCTCATCGCCGCCCTCGTCATCCTAGTCGGCCTCGTCGTCGCGCTCTTCATCGGCTACCAGCGCAAGTCCGACGACTTCGCCAACATGAAGGCCGCCGAGGAGACCTCGCGCGCCGGCTACGCCGAGGCCTTCAACGCCATCACCGAGATCCAGGACAGCCTGAACGCCATCTCGGCCGGCGACACCACCGTGCGGATGCTGTCCGCCGGGGCGCAGTCGGAACTCAAGGTCACCGAGGCGATGCGGCGCGACGCCCTCGAGCGCGTCTCGCTGCTCGACGCCAGCCTGCAGCGCAGCAAGGAGCGCATCCGCAGGCTCGAGGCCGGGCTGAAGAGGAGCGGCCTGCAGGTGGCGAGCCTCGAGCGCATGATCAGCGACCTCAAGGAGCAGACGCTGCAGAAGGAGACCTACATCGCCCAGCTCGCCGGCCAGGTGGACTCGCTGCAGACCACCGTCACCGGCCTGCAGACCGAGGTGGCGCAGAGCCAGGAGACGATCAAGGCCCGCGACGAGTCGCTCGAGCAGCGGCGCCGCGAGCTGGCCACCGTGTACTACGTGGTCGGCACGAAGAGCGAGCTGGTCCAGATGGGCGTCATCGCCTCCAGGGGCGGCCTGCTCGGCATCGGCAAGACGCTGGCGGTGACCGGCAGCTACGACGAGGCCATGTTCCGGCCGCTCGACACCGACCGCGAGACGGTGGTGCCGACCGCGGCGGCGAAGGTGCAGGTGCTCACCGGCCAGCCGGTCTCGAGCTACGAGCTGAAGCTCACCGGCGACCACATGGACCTGCAGATCCTCGACCCGCGGGAGTTCCGCAAGGTCCGCCACCTGGTCGTCATGACGAAGTAGCGTCCCCCCGGACTCGCGAGGGCCCGCGGAGCGGCGCTCCGCGGGCCCTCGCGCGTCCGGGCGGCCGCCCGGCCCGGCTCACTTCGTCCACTGGTCCAGCCAGCCGATGACCGTCTCGTGCCACAGCAGGCTGTTGCGCGGCTTGAGCACCCAGTGGTTCTCGTCGGGGAAGTACAGGAACTTGCTGGGGATGCCCCTGCGCTGCAGGACGGTGAACGTGCTGATGCCGTTCACGTACGGGATGCGGTAGTCCCGGCCGCCGTGCACGACCAGCGTCGGCGTCTTCCAGTTCTTCACGAAGTCCACCGGGTTGTGCTTCGCGTAGCCGCGCGGGTTGTCCCACGGCGTGCCGCCGTGCTCGTACTCGGGGAACCACAGCTCCTCGGTGCCGAAGTAGGCGGCCTGCTCGTCGAGGTTGCCATCGTGGGTCACGAGGCAGCGGAAGCGGTCGGGCCAGACGCCGGCGATCCAGTTGGTCATGAAGGCGCCGTACGAGGCGCCCAGCGCCGCCACGCGCGTGCCGTCCATCCACGGGTAGCGGGCCAGCGCCGCCGCCAGGCCCTTCTTGAGGTCCTCGAGCGGCTTGCCGCCCCAGTCGTCGCGGATGGCGTGCTGGAAGGCGAAGCCGTAGCCGGTCGAGCCGTGGAAGTCCACGGCGACGGTGGCGTAGCCGGCGCCGGCGTAGGCCTGCGGGTTCCAGCGGTAGTGGAAGTCGTTGCCGAAGGAGCCCTGCGGGCCGCCGTGGATGAGGAAGGCCACCGGGTACCTTTTCGCCGGGTCGAAGTCCACCGGCTTGACGACGTAGGCGTAGACGCGGTCGCCGCCGGCCCCGGCGAAGCTGAACTGCTCGGGCTCGCCCATCCGCACCTGCGCCAGCCGCGCGGCGTTGAGGGCGGTGAGCGTCCGCCGGTCGCCGCCGTCGGGCAGCACCGAGTACAGCTCGGTCGGCGAGGTGAGCGTCTCATGGGCGACGACGATGCGCTCCGGCCCGACGTCGGCGGCGCGCACGGTGCCCGGCCCGACCACGGTGCGCACCCGGCCGGTGGCGACGTCCACGGCGAAGAGCGAGCCCTGCCCGAGGTCGTCGGCCACGGCGTAGAGGGTGCGCCCGTCGGGCGACCACGCCAGCGACGAGGGCGAGCGGTCCCAGGCCTCGGTCAGCACGCGCTTCGGGCCCTCGGGCCACGGCTGCAGCACGATGCGGTAGCGGTCGGCCTCGAAGTCCGGGATGCTCATGGCGAGGTAGGCCAGCGTGCGGCCGTCGGGCGAGAAGAGCGGCTGCGTGTCCCAGGCCCGGTTGGCGGCGGTCAGGCGCCGGGGCGACGCCGAGCCGTCGAGCGGGACCGCGAACAGGTCGTGGTTGGTGGACCACGCCTCCTCGCGCCCCACGTCGCGCGCCGAGAAGACCACCGTCCGCCCGTCGGGGCTGACGGCGACCTCCTCCATCCCGCCGAACGGCTTGCCCGGGCAGTCGGCGTCCATCGCTCCCATGAGGTCCACCGGCTCGCCGCCCGCGAGCGGCAGCGCGAACAGGTGCGTGCGGCGGCCGTCCTTCCACTCGTCCCAGTGCCGCACGAAGAGCCGCTCGTAGATCCGGCCGCTCGGCCCCGCCTTCTCGGTCGCGGCCCGCTCGTCGAGCAACTTCACCGTCTCCTGCGGCGTCTGGCCCGGGAACACCTGCAGGGCGACCAGCAGGTGCGTCCCGCCGGGCACGAGCGCATAGCCCTCGACGTCGAGCGGCAGCCGCGTGACCTGCTCGGCCTCGCCGCCGTCCGCGGCGATGCGCCAGACCTGCGACGAGCCGGAGCGGCCGGAGAGGAACCAGACGGCGCGCCCGTCGGCGGACCAGCGCGGCTCCGAGTCGCCGGCGTTGGGCGCCGTCAGCCGGCGCAGGCCGCTGCCGTCCCCGCCCACCAGCCAGAGATCGCTGCGGCGGCGGTTGCGCTCCATGTCGGTGTGGCTCACCACGAACACGATCTGCTTCCCGTCGGGCGAGACCTGGGGCGAGGAGACGCGGTCCATGGCGAGCATGTCGTGGACCGAGAACGGGTGGGTCGGCCCGGCCGGGGCTTCCGCGGCGGCGGGCGCGGCCAGCGGCACCGCGAGCAGCAAGAGGACGAGACACGTGCGCAGCATGGGAACCTCCCGGTGGGATGGGGCGACGGATGGACGCGGCATCTTAGCCCGTGGCGCGCACCGGGACGAGCGGCGCGAGTGACGAACGCGCCCGGGAGCGGGCCGGGCGCGGCCCGCTCCCACCCGGCGGACGTGGCCGCCCCCGGCGCGCGGACCCCCCGCGGGCGGGCCCCGCACCACGGGCCGACCTCCCGTATCGCTGGAAGGCCGCCCGCCAAGCCACTGCGGGACCGTGCGGTAACCTCCGCCGGCCGGGCTCGCTTCCCGCGCTGCGGGCTGGAGAGATCGGCCCCGAGGGCCGATAATGGAGGAACGCACCCGGGGCCCCCGCGGGCCCCGCTCGAACCCGCTCACGACATCCGCAGAAAGGAAGCCCCATGAGCCGGCCTCGCCCCTCCCTTCCCGTCACGCCACTCGTCACGGCGCTCCTCGTCGCGGCGCTCGCGCTCGCGCTCGGCGCCCCGGCCGACGCGCGGGGCGCGAAGCGTCGCCCGCGCAAGCCGACCG
>CAZSQE010000175.1:0-5206 GCA_964608905.1 uncultured bacterium
TTTTCGGCTCTCCCAGATCAACGCACGCCGCACGACGCGACGCAGTCCGAGCGCGATTTCAAAGACAGGCTCGAAATCGCGCCCACGCGCGGCGTACGCATCCTGGTGAAGCGCCAGAACGGAGCGACGGTCGGAACGGCACGCGAGCCCGAAAACCTGTCAATAGCCAGTATTCTTGCAGTCGCCCATCGAGTCCACGGGGATCCCCGGCGCCGCGGAGGCCGCTCGCCCTTGCCGCCACCGCTCCCGAAGACCCCGCAGGCGGCCACTCGCGCATCCCCCGTTGCCGCCACCCACGAAGCCCCCTAGGATGCCCCTCCGTCATGACTTTCCCCACCCCGGCACCGGTCGTGGAGATCGAGCGCCGCCTCAATTGGCGCTGGCTCGGGCTCGTCGGCTTCCTGGCCATCATCGTCACGCTGGCGGTGATGTCGGCTGTGTCGCTGCTCGTCCCCGCGCGGCGCGTCGCCGGCCTGCCCCCCGACCCGGAGGTCCAGGCCGTGGCTGCCACCCTGCAGGGCCGCCTGCCCGTGCTCGCCGGCGGCCTGCGCTTCCGTTCGGCGCTCACCGGCGAGGCCGCGCCGGGCGCCGGGCTCGGCGCGGCCGAGGCGATGCTCGCCGAGCGCGCGGCCGCGAGCCTCGCGAGCGCGGCGCGGCGGCTGCGCGGCGACGAGCGCCTCGAGGTCGCCCGCGGGCACCTCGACCTCGTGCTCGGGTGCCTCGACCCGGCCGGCCGGCGCTACTCCGACGCCGAGCGCCGTTACCGCGCCGTGACCGCCCGCGGCCGGGAGGCGCCCGAGGCGAGGCTCGGGATCGGCCTGGTGCTGGCGCTGCAGGCCCGCACCGAGCGCCACGCCCTGCGCGCGCGCGCGCTGCGGCTCGAGGCCCTGTCGCAGTGGGTCGCGGTGAGCCGCGACGACCCGGCCTGGACCGTCGCGCTCTACGACCGCGCGCTGCTGCTGGCCGAGTTGGGCCACACCGCCGAGGCCGAGGCGGTGGCGCGCGAGTACCTGGCGCTCGACCCGTCGGAGCCCTGGGCCGGCCGTCTCCGCCAGGCGCTGGCGGTCCGCCCCGACTGAGCCGGCGCCCGGGCAGCGCCCGCGGCTTCCCCGCGCGCTGCCTTCCCGTGTGTCACTTCTTCGCGCCGATCTCCACCGGCAGGTCCTCGCGGCGCGACCACTCCTCGAACGAACCGTCGTACAGCCGCACCTCGTGGCCCAGCATCCGCGCCGCCACGTAGACCGGGCAGGCGGACCGGCCGATGCCGCAGTAGACGACGAGGCGTTCCCCGGGAGCGATCCCCGCGCGCGCGAAGCGGGCGCGCAGGCTGTCCGCGGGCTGGTAACGCGAGAGGCTGTCGATCATCGCCGCGACCGGCAGGCAGACGGCGCCCGGGATGTGCCCGCCGCGCACCGCGGCGGATCCTCCCGGCGCGTCGAAGGCCGACGCCGACCGCGTGTCCACCAGTCGCACACCCGACGACGAAGCGCCGCGCACCTGCTCGATGCCCGCGAGCACGCCGTCGCGCACGCGCGGGACGATGCGGCCCCGCCGCACCGGGGGCGCGTCCTTCGCCACCGGCCGGCCCTCGGCCTTCCACGCCTCGAAACCGCCGTCGAGGATGACCGCGCGCGCGCCCAGCCCGAGGTGCTCGAGCGCGACGTAGACGCGCGCCGCCCCGGTCACGTCGCCCAGCACGTGACAGACGACGACGCGGCTGCCGCTCGAGACCCCGGCGCGCGCGAACGCCGCGGCCAGCGCCCGCGGCGGCGGCATCTCGAACGAGCCCGCGGGCGTGGCGGGCGCCACGTCGTTCAGCCACAGGAAGCGCGCGCCCGGCACGTGCCCGCGGTCGTAGTCGGCGCGCAGCGAGGCCACGTGCAGGACGACGAGCGAGGGATCGTCCAGCCGCTCGGCCAGCCAGGCGGGGGTCACGAGCGGGCCGTCCGCAAGCGGCGTCGAGCGCGCCGGGACGGCCAGCGCGGCCAGCAGGGAGAGCACGATCAGGGAACGTCGCATCTCCATCCTCCTTTCGCCCGCGGTCGGGCGGATGGCGGAGGTCGTGGCGCCCACGAGATGGCACGCAGCGGACCGGCGGGCGGCGCGGCGCCCGCCGGGGACGCCGCCGTCCACCGGCCTAGGCTCTGTCTGAGAACGCCCCGTGGAGCGCGCCGGGCACCCGGCGAAGCCGGGTCCGGCGTTCTCAGACAGAGCCTAGCCGCCCAGCATGTCGGGCGGCTTGACGACGTGCTCGTCCTTGACCGTGAAGACCTTGTAGTAGCACCAGCCGGCCAGCCCCCAGACGAAGGCCGCCGAGGCGATCAGGAAGACCCAGCCGCCGAAGGTCATCGCGTCGTCCTCCTCAGTCGAGCGGTTGCCGGTCGTCGAGGTCGAGGCCAGCGGCGCGCCAGCGCCGCTCGCCGATCCTCACCATGACCAGGACCGCCACCAGGTTCAGGCCCACCCAGCCGAGCGCGAGCTGGGCCTCCGGCTCCGCCATGGCGGCGGAGAATGAACCGCCCAGGTTGCGGGCGCAGAAGCCGACGAACACCACGATCAGGTAGACCGGCGTGACCCACTTCATCACGAAGCGGATGAGGCCCGGGATGCGGATGTGCGCGCCGGCGTGCGCCTCCTTCATGCCGCGCCGGATGCCGAAGACCCACGAGAAGAGCAGGATCTGGAGCGCCGCCAGGATGAAGATGAGGAAGGTGCCGACCCAGAAGTCCATGGTGGACCAGAAGAGGTTGTTGCGGCTGAAGTAGAGCACCAGCAGGCCGCCGACCAGGGCCAGCCCCGCCATCATCGAGGTGGCGACGATGCGCGAGACGCCGAGCGCCTCGCGGAAGAAGGCGATGGCCGGCTGGTACATGGAGAGCGACGAGGTGATGGCGGCCAGGAAGAGCATGAGGAACCAGACGGCGCCGATGAAATTGCCGAAGGCGCCCATGTGCGCGAAGACCACCGGCAGGGTGTTGAAGCCCAGCCCGAAGGTGCCGGTGGCGACCGCGGCGGCGGTGCCCGAGAGCCCGAGGAACACGAACGAGGCGGTCAGCGTGATGAGGCCGCCGAAGCCGACCTCGAAGAGCTCGTTGGTGGCCGAGGCGGTGAGGCCGGAGAGCACCACGTCGTCCCGACGGCGCAGATAGGAGGCGTAATTGATGATGACGCCGAAGCCGACCGAGAGGCTGAAGAAGATCTGTCCGGCCGCCGCCAGCCAGGTCTGGAAGTTGCCGAGCGCCGAGAAGTCCGGGTTCCACATGTAGCCGAGGCCGTTGACCACGTTCTGACCGGGCGCCGCGGGGTCCGGCGTGCCCAGGGTGAGGACCCGCACCAGGACGATGAGCGCGCACACCGCCATCAGCGGCATGGCCCAGGTGACGAACTTCTCGATGCCCTTGGTCAGGCCGCGGAAGACGAGCAACAGGTTGACGGTGATGGTGGCGGCGAAGAAGAGGATGGTGGTGCCGTGGCCGGCGTTGAGCACGCCGTTGGCCGCCGAGCCGATGAAGTCGTTGTAGACGGCCGCCGAGCGCGCCGCCTGCACGGCGATCGGCGCGCCGACGTCGATGCCGATGCCGCCGGTGAGGTACTTCCAGAAGTAGGCCAGGCACCAGGATTCGATGAAGACGTAGTAATAGGAGACCGCCAGCGGGATGAGCACCGAGATGGCGCCCAGATAGCGCGCCCAGGAGCCGCGGCCGAACAGGCCGAGGATGGCCGGTCCCGAATGGAAGCCCTTGCGGCCCCCGTAGCGCCCCATCGTCCACTCCACCCAGCCGATCGGGATGCCGACCAGGAGCAGGGCGCAGAAGTAGGGGATCATGAACGCGCCGCCGCCGTTCTGCGCGGCCTGGCCGGGGAAGCGCAGGAAGTTCCCCAGGCCGACGGCCGAGCCGGCGACGGCGAGGATGACGCCAATCCGCGTGCCCCAGTACTCCGCCTGCTGATCCTTGGACATCGGGCCTCCGGTCGCGCCGCGGGGCGCGACGAGCCGGTGGACGGTGCGCCGGCGGCGAGCCCAGCAGGGCGCGCCGGCGGCGGGACGGGCCATGGAACCGCGGCATGCTACCACCGGACGGGGGCCGCGGGGGATCCACTTCGGTGCACTCACTCCGGTGCGGGGGGGGCGCGGCGCCTCGCCCCCCGAAGGCCGGCGCCGCTATCGTCCCCCCGCCTGCCTCGCCCGTCGTCCGGCCATCAGCCGCTCGATGTCGCGCAGCGCGCCGCGGGCCTCGGCGTTCGCCGGGTCGACGCGCAGCAGCATGACCACCGCGCGGTGCGCCTGCTCCAGCTTGCCCTGGCGCAGCGACACCACGCCGTAGCCCTGCCAGGCGATGGCGCGCGTCGAGTCCTTCGCCAGCGCGCGGGTGTAGAGACGCTCCGCCGCCGGCAGGTCGTTCCGCATCGTCTCGGCCATCGCCCACTGGATGAGGATGCGCGGGCTGGGCTGCGTCTCGGCCGCACGCGCGAACGCGGTGGCGGCGGCGTCCCAGTGCTCGAGGTTGAAGTTGCGGATGCCGAGGTAGTCCCAGGTCGTGCCGCAGGCGATGGGGTCGCGGCGCGGCGGCTCGGTCATGAACGCCGTCACCCGCGCCAGCCCGCGCTCCACGTCGGTCTGGTGCGCGATCCACTGCACGCTCGGCGCCGCCGCCGCCAGCGCCACCGCCACGCCCAGCCAGGCGCGCCCCGGCAGGCGCCGCAGCGTCTCGCCCGCCAGCCACGCCGCCAGCAGCGCCGTGGTGATGCCCGGCCCGGCCAGCGTGTCGTAGTCGCGGAACGCGCCCTGCCAGGGATGCACGAACAGCAGCAGCCCGAGGAACGGCGCCGCCAGCGCCGCCAGCACCGCGAGCGCGCGGTCGCGCGGCAGGGAGCGGCCCCACGCGGGACCGACCGTCACCAGCAGCGGCGCGAGCGGCGCCAGCAGGACCAGCAGGTTGGGCAGGTCGAGGACGCGCGTGCCGGCGAACACGGCGGCGAGGAGCCCGCCCTGCGTGCGCACCCCGGGCGAGGCGAGGTGCATGCCCGGGTCGAAGTGGGTGAGCGTGTGGAGGATGCGCGCGCCGGTCCAGCCGAACGCCGCCAGCGGCAGCGCCAGCGCCACCCACGTCGCCGGCTCGCGCCACGCACCGGGCCGCGCACGCAGCGCCAGCGCGAAGGCCAGCGCCGCCGCCGGCACGAAGCCGATGGCCGAGCGGTGCAGGAA
>CAZSQE010000176.1:0-5199 GCA_964608905.1 uncultured bacterium
CTTCCAGACCCACCCCGGCCAGCGCCGCGGCGAGCAGTCCCCAGCGCGTCGCCCGCGCCGCGAGGTCGCGCGCCCGCGCGGCGGCGACCAGCAGCAGGGCGAGGGCGGGCACGAGCAGGGGGTAGACCTGCGCCGCCAGGAGACGCTGCTGCTCGGGTGAGGGCAGGAAGAACCCGAGCAGGGTGCGGTACTGCTGCCCGGTGACGTGGTAGAGGAAGCCCTGCCAGCCGGGGATGTAGTCGGGCCACTGCACCGGCGCCGGGTGGAAGCCGCGCCAGTAGACGTACCCGTAGGCGGACAGCGGCACCAGCGCCGCACCCAGCGCCGCGAGCACCGCGCCGGCGCGCAGGCGCCGCCGCGCCCGCAGCACGACGAGCAGCGCGACCGAGAGCGGCGCCGAGACGAGCACGCTGGTGGCGTGGTGCGCTGCGCCGAGGCCGCACAGAAGGCCCCAGGCGACGGCGTCGGCGTACACCCGTCCCGCCGGCACCGGCTCGCGCGCGGCCAGGGCGCGCACCCGCGTGACGAAGAACAGCGCCGCGCCCGTCACCCACGCCACGTGCCACGAGTAGACCTCGGCCAGCGTGGCGTCGCGCGTCCAGACGGGGTTGAAGGCGAGGAGCGCGACCGGGGCCAGCGCCAGGCCGGCGCGTGCGCCGCGCCCGAGACGGGCTGCCGCCGGCACGAGCCGTGCGCCCAGCGCGTGCAGCAGGCCGATCGCGACGCCGGCCCCCAGCGCGCTCCACGCGTTGGCGGCGAGCGGCCACGATGTCCCCAGACCGTGGAGGAGGCTCGCGAAGGCGTGCCCGAGGAGCGTGTAGAGCGGGTAGCCGGTCGGGTGGGCCACGCCGTTGAACGCCAGCACCAGCGCCAGCTCGGCGGAGTCGCCATCGCCGGTGATGGACGGGCAGAGTCGCAGGTAGACGAGGAAGGCCGCCAGCCCGACCATGGCCGACCACCGCGCCAGCGCGGTCGGCGCGGTCGTCGGCGGGGCGGCAGGGGGCTCCGTGCGCTGCGAGCGGGGCGTCGCGGATCGGCGGCTCATGCGCAGGCTACGCCCCCGGGGGGCCCGGCGCCGCCAGGCAGGCGCGCACCTGCTCGAGCAGGGCCGAGGGGGCGAAGGGCTTCTGCAGGTAGGCCACGACGGCGCCTTCGGGCGGCGTCCAGTCCGTCGGTCCCCAGGCGTAGCCCGAGATCATCAGCACCCGCAGGCCGGGCCGCTCGGCCGCCAGCCGGGTGACCAGCTCGCGGCCGCCCAGGCGCGGCATGACCACGTCCGTGACCACGAGGTCGAGCGGCTCCCCGGCGATGCGCGCCGCCTCCAGCGCGGTCACGCCGTCCTCCGCCACGAGCACGCGGCAGCCGGCCCGCGTCAGCGTCTCGGCCAGCAGCATGCGCAGCGGCGGCTCGTCCTCGGCGACCAGCACCGTGCCGCCGGCCAGCACGGTGGCCGGCGCGGGGCGCGGCGCCGGCGCCGGCTTCGACGCCTCCTTCGCCACCAGCGGCAGGCAGGCCCGCGCCGTCGTGCCGGCGCCCGGCGCGCTCTCGAGCCAGACCACGCCACCGCTCTGCCGCACGATGCCGTAGACGGTGGACAGCCCGAGACCCGTGCCGCGGCCCGTCTCCTTGGTGGTGAAGAACGGGTCGAAGGCCTGGCGCACCACGTCGGCGCTCATGCCCACGCCCGAGTCCCGCACGCACAGGTGGGCGAGCGGGCCCGCCGGCAGGTCGGCGGGGAGCGCGGCGCCGCGCGCGCCGTCCGTGCCGAAGCGCGAGGTGGACAGCACGATGCGCCCGCCGCCCGGCATCGCGTCCCGCGCGTTGAGCACCAGGTTGACGATCACCTGCTCCAGCTGCCCGCGGTCCACGCGCACCGGCAGCTCCTCGGCCGCGCGCTCCGCCGCCAACTCGACGTCCTCGCCGATCAGGCGCCGCAGCATGCCGCCCGACTGGTCCGCCACGGCGCGCAGGTCGAGCACCTCCGTCGTGAGCACCTGGCGCCGGCTGTAGGCGAGCAGCTGGCCGGTGAGGCGCGAGGCCCGCGTCGCAGCGGCCCGGATCTCGTCCGCGTGCTGCGCCTCGGGGGCGCCGCCGCGCAGCGTCTCCCGCAGCAGCTCGGCGTGGCCGGAGATGACCGTGAGCAGGTTGTTGAAGTCGTGCGCCACGCCGCCGGCCAGCTTGCCCAGCGCCTCCATCTTCTGCGTCTGGCGCAGCTCCTCCTCGAGCCGCTTGTAGCCGGTGAGGTCGGAGATGGCCCCGTCGAAGTGCTCGATCTGCCCGTCGGGGCCGCGCACGACCGTGCAGCTGACGAGCACCGGCAGGGTGGTGCCGTCCTTCTTCCGGTGGATGATCTCCTGGCCGACGATCTGTCCCTGCTCCTCGAGGGCGCGGCGCAGCTTGGCGGCCAGGTCGGGATCGACGAGCAGCTCGGCGGCCGGCTTGCCGATCAGCTCCTCCGGCGAGTCGTAGCCGAGCATGCGGGCGTAGGCGGTGTTCACGAAGGCCATGACCCGGTCGTTCGAGATGCGGAACATCCCCTCGTTCACGTTCTGGTTGATCGAAGCGAGCAGTTCCTCGTGGCGCAGGCGCGTGGAGGCGGCGCGCGCCAGGGCCGCCTCGCGCTCGGCGATGGCGGCGCCGAGCAGCAGCGGGGTGGTGGTGATGATGGCGATGACCGCCTGCAGCGCCCGCTCGTGGGCCGCCGATGCCCCCGGGGTCGGGCTCGCCGCGAGGAACGGCCCGAGCCCGTGGCTCGTGCCCAGCGTGAGCAGCACCACCACCACCGCCGAGGCGCTGGCCGCGCCGCGCACCCCGAAGCGCAGCGCCGCGTACAGCACCAGCGGCAGGGCGAGGTAGGCGAGCACCATGCCCGCCTCGCTCCGCGCCGGGTCCACCGTGGCCAGGGTCCAGACGAGGGCGGCCACGAGGCCGGCCAGGCCCAGGGCCTCGAGGGCCACGCCCGGCCGGAACCGCGGCCGCGGCGCGGCCGCCCAGGACAGCGCCAGCGGCACCACCACCAGCACGCCCAGCGCGTTCATCCGCCACCAGCCCGCCCAGCCGGTGAAGAACGAGAGCTCCTGGATGTGGCCGATGTAGCTCGTGCGCCCGATGGTGGCGCCCAGCGCCGGGCCGGCGAAGGCGACCAGCAGCAGGATCAGGCCGTCGCGCAGGCGGCGGAAGTCCTGGCGGAAGCCCAGCCGGCTCATGACGACCACCGCCGTGAGCGCCTCGAGCGTGTTGCCGACGGTGGAGGGCAGGTAGGAGGGGAAGGTGTAGCCGGCCCAGAGGCGGTGGACGAGGGTGCCCAGCATGACGACCGGCCAGTACCGCCAGCCCAGCAGCCAGAGGCCGGCGACGGCGACGCCGGTGGGCATCCACAGGACCGCCTCGCTGAAGACCAGGTCCCCGTGCAGGAGGATGCAGGTGACGAGGTAGACCGCGAGGAAGGCGAGCGCCTTCCCGGTCACGCGCAGCGACAGGGGGGCCATGATCGGAGATTATAGGCCGCGCGTGCGTCGCGCAGCCACCGCGCCGGTCGCGGAACGGGCGAGCCGCGGCGGACTCGGCCAGCGCGGGAAGGCGCCGCGGCGGGCCCGGCGCCCGGTTTGAACCCCGCGGGCCGAGCGGCTATAGTCCCCCGTCCGCGGACGACTCGGCTCTCCGGGCGGAGGGATGGCCGAGTGGTTGAAGGCGGCGGTCTTGAAAACCGCTGAGCGTAAGCTCCGTGGGTTCGAATCCTACTCCCTCCGCCAGAACGTCAGGAGAGGTGGCCGAGTGGCTGAAGGCAGCCGCCTGCTAAGCGGTTGACTGGGTAAAACCGGTCCGGAGGTTCGAATCCTCTCCTCTCCGCCAGTACCGGGTCCAAGCCGTACGCGCGCCCTTAGCTCAATTGGATAGAGCATCTGACTACGGATCAGAAGGTTGGGGGTTCAAATCCTCCAGGGCGCGCCATCCCACCTGTGGGCCTGAAGGAGTCGCCATGAGCCGTCGCACCCGCCGTGCCGTGCTCGTCCTGCTCGCGCTCGCCGTGTCCGTCCTGCCCGCGTTCGCCGCCAGGGAGAAGGCCAGCCGCGGCGACACCTTCGCCGAGGCGCCAGACGTCGCCGCCTACGGCGTCAAGAGCATCGCCATGCTGCCCGTCGTCAGCTACGACAAGAACGCCCGGGCCGAGCAGACGGTCATGGCCCTGCTCGGGCTCAAGCTCAAGGACACCGGCTACCGCTGGGTCTCGGCGCCGACGGCCAAGGCCATGATCCGGAGCACGCTGGGCGACTCGATGCTCAAGGTCGTCGCCGACGAGGTGCTGGCCAAGGGCCGGCTCGACTCGCTGCGCGCCCCGCTCCTCAGCGCCAGGCTGCGCACCGACGCGCTGCTGTGCGTGCGCGTCGAGCAGTGGGAGCAGCAGCAGATCCTCTGGAACCAGTCGGGCAAGCCCAACACCACGGTCCGCGTGCGCGCGGCGCTGGTGGACTCGACCGGCGCGCTGCTGTGGAGCGCGGCGAGCAGCGAGACGGGCGAGGGGCCCTACAACGATCCCTCGACGAACCCGATGGGCATGAAGGCCACCGCGCTCGAGCCCACGCCGCTCACCGGCCAGCTCGGGCCGCCCGCCTTCGACGCGGTGCTCGACCGCATCCTCGTGCGCTGGGCGCCCCGCTTCCCGCGCCCGCCGGCGGCGGCGCCCGCGGCGCCCGTGGCCCCGTAGCGCCCGGTCCCGGGCGCGGCGTCCCGTGTTCATCCTGAGCGACGAGGACGGCATCCGCGCCGCCCTGCGCGACGCGCGGGCCGCGGCGGAGGCCGACGAGGTGCCGGTCGGCTGCGTGATCGTGCACGACGGGCTGGTCATCGGGCGCGGCCACAACCAGACCGAGACGCTGCAGGACGCCACCGCCCACGCCGAGGTGGTGGCCATCGGCGCCGCCTCGGGCGCGCTCGGCTCCTGGCGGCTCACCGGCTGCACGATGTACGTCACGCTCGAGCCCTGCGCGATGTGCGCCGGCGCGATCGTGCTGGCGCGCGTGCCGCGGCTGGTCTACGGCGCGCCCGACCCCAAGGCCGGCGCCTGCGGCTCGGTGCTCGACGTCATCCACGAGCCGCGGCTCAACCACCGCGTCGAGGTGACCGCCGGCGTGCTGGCGGAGGAGTGCGGCGAGCTGCTGCGGGCGTTCTTCGCGAGGAAGCGGCGGCGCGCACCGGGCG
>CAZSQE010000177.1:0-3970 GCA_964608905.1 uncultured bacterium
GGGCGGCTGGCGGGGTCCCGCGGTGCGGGGTAGTCTGCGCGCCATGTCCACCCATGCCCCCGTGCCGGCCGCCGCGGACGCGCCCCTGCGCGTGCTGGCGGTCATCCCCGGCGCCGAGGAGGGACCGTCGTTCATCTTCGCCAAGCGGCAGATGGCCGACGTGCGCGACCTCGGCGTGGACGTCCGCACCTTCTGGCTGGGCGAGCGCACCTCGCCCGCGGGCGTGGCGGCGGAGTGGGCGCGGCTGCGCCGCGCCATCGCCGCCGTCGACCCCGACGTGGTGCACGCCCACTACGGCACGGTGACGGCGCTGGTCACGGGGCTGGCGGGCGGCCGGCCGCTCGTCGTCACCTACCGCGGCAGCGACCTGAACGGCACGCCCGACGTCTCCGCGCTGCGCGCCGGCGCGGGCGTGCTGCTCTCGCAGCTCGCCGCGCTGCGGGCCGACGCCATCTTCTGCGTGAGCGCGCCGCTGCGCGGCCGCCTCTGGTGGCGGCGCGGCGCGGTGGAGGTGCTGCCCAGCGGCGTGGACCTCGATGTCTTCCGGCCGCGGCCGCGCGCCGCTGCGCGCGCCGCCCTGGGTTGGTCCGGGGCCGAGCGCGTCGTGCTCTTCAACGGCGCGCGCGGCGCGAACCGCAAGCGCCTCGACCTGGCGCAGACCGCCGTCGCGGCCGCCGCCCGCCTCGTGCCCGGCGCGCGGCTCGAGGTGCTCGACGGGGCGGTGCCCGCCGGGCGCATCGCCACGTACATGAACGCCGCCGACTGCCTGGTCCTGACCAGCGACTCCGAGGGCTCGCCCAACGTGGTCAAGGAGGCGCTGGCCTGCGACCTGCCCGTCGTCTCGGTGGACGTCGGCGACGTGCGCGAGCGGGTGGCGGGGGTCGCGCCCGGCGCCGTGGTCGAGCGCGACCCGGAGCGGCTCGGCGCCGCGCTGGCGGCGGTCCTGCGCGAGCCGGTCCGCTCGAACGGTCGCGCCGCGGTCGAGGCGATCGGCACCCGGCGCATCGCCGAGCGCATCGTGGCCGCCTACCGGCGCGTGGCGCGGCGCCGGGCGGGGGAGGTCCGCGCGTGAGCGCCGCGGCGCCCCTGCGGGTGATGCACGTCAGCCACGGCATGTACCTCGGCGGTGCCGAGCGGGTCGTGCTCGAGCACGTCCGCCACGCCGGGCCCGGCGTCGAGAGCTACGTCTGCGCCACGCACAGCGGCGGCCGGTCGCTCGAGGAGGCGGCGCGCCTCGGCGCGCGCACGCAGGTGCTGAGCCGTGACGGCGGCCGGGCCGGCGCGCTGGCCCGGCTGGCCGGCTTCCTGCGGCGCGAGCGCATCGCGGTGGTGAACGGGCACAACGTCGGCGGCGGGCTCTTCGCCGCGCTGGCCGGGCGGCTGGCGGGCGTGCCGGTCATCGTGCGCACCGAGCACAGCACCCACCACCCGGGACCCCACGCCGCGCTCTACGACCGCCTGCTCGAGCCGCCGCTCACCGCGCTCACCCACCGGGTCGTGTGCGTGTGCGCGGCGGTGCGCGACGCCCAGCGCGCGCGCACGCCGTGGGCCGAGCGGCGGCTCGCGCTCATCCCCAACGGCATCTCGGAGGCGGCGCCCGCCGATCGCGCGACGGCGCGCGCCGCCCTGGGCCTGGCGGCGGACGACGTCGCCGTCCTGACGGTGGCGAGCCTGACGCCGGCCAAGGCGCAGGACGTGCTCGTCGAGGCCTTCGCCCTGGTGGCGCGGACCGTGCCGGCCGCGCGGCTGCTGCTCGCCGGGGACGGCCCGCTGCGGCCCGGGCTCGAGGAGCGGTCGCGCCGTCTCGGCCTCGAAGGCCGGGTGCGCTTCCTCGGGGCGCGCGACGACGTGCCGGCGCTGTTCGCGGCCGCCGACCTGTTCGTGCTCTCCTCGGTGCGCGAGGGCCTGTCGCTGTCGCTGCTCGAGGCGATGCGCGCCGGGCGCGCCGCGGTCGTCACCGACGTGGGCGGCAACCGCGAGGCGTGCGTGCCGGGCGAGACCGGCCTGCTGGTGCCGGTCGGCGACGTGGCGGCGCTGGCGCGATCGCTGGCCGAGCTGGCGACCGACGGCGCGACGCGCGAGGCGTGGGGCCGGACGGCGCGCCGCCGCTGGGAGGAGACCTTCACGGCGGACCACATGGTGCGCCAGACCGAGGCGCTCTACCGGGGGCTGCTATCCGCGACGACGAGTTGATCCGTCGGGCCCGCGAGCGCGGGCTGGTCCTCGACGAGGCGCGGGCCGCCGCCCTGCGGCCGCAGCTCGAGAGCCTGCTCGCGCGCCTGGCGCGGCTCGCGGAGACGCTGCCGCCCGACGTCGCGCCGCCGCCGCCCGCCCCTCCGGGAGGGGAGCGGTGAGCGGCCCCGCGGGCGGCGACGAGCTCTGCTTCCTCGGCGCCGCCGAACTGGCCCGCCGCATGGCGCGGCGCGAGCTGTCGCCGCTCGCCCTCGTCGAGGTACACCTCGAGCGCATCGCCGCGCTCGATCCGAAGCTGAACGCGTTCCTGCTGGTCACGGCCGAGCGCGCGCGGGACGAGGCGCGCGCGGCGGAGCGCGAGCTGGCCGCCGGCCGCCCGCGCGGGCCGCTGCACGGCGTGCCGCTGGCGCTCAAGGACCTCTTCGAGACCGCCGGGCTCGCCACCACCGCCGGCTCGAGGATCCTGGCCGGGAACGTGCCGGCCCGCTACGCCGCCGCGGTCGCGCGGCTGCGCGCGGCGGGGCTCGTGCTCGTCGGCAAGACCAACCTGCACGAGTTCGCCTTCGGCACCACCACGGACAACCCGCACACCGGCCCCTGCCGCAACCCGTGGGACCTCGAGCGCAGCCCGGGCGGCTCCAGCGGCGGCAGCGGCGCCGCGCTCGCCGCCGGGCTGTGCGCCGCCTCGCTCGGCACGGACACCGGCGGCTCGATCCGCATCCCGGCGGCGGCCTGCGGCGTGGTCGGGCTCAAGCCGACGCTGGGCCGGGTGAGCCGGCGCGGCGTCGTGCCGCTCAGCTGGTCGCTCGACACCGTGGGCCCGATGGCGCGCACCGTGGAGGACGCGGCGCTGCTCATGGACGCCATCGCCGGGCCCGACGCGGAGGACGACGCGTGCTCGCATCGCCCGGGCGAGTCGTTCGGCCGCGAGCTGGAGGCCGGCGTGGGCGGGCTCGCGCTGGGCGTGCCCCGCGAGTGGTTCTTCGACGGCGTCGAGCCCGGCATCGCCGCCGCGCTCGAGGCCGCGCTCGCCGCGCTCGAGCGCGCCGGCGCCCGCCGCGTCGAGGTCGCGGCCCCCGGTATGGCGGAGGCGCACACCGCGCACCACGCCATCCTCGCGGTCGAGGCGGCCGCCTTCCACGGCCGCTGGCTGCGCGAGCGGCCGGACGACTACGGCGACGACGTGCGGCGCGGGCTCGAGCTGGGCTCGCTGGTGCCGGCGGTGGACTACGTCAACGCCCGGCGCATGCAGACGGTGGCGCGCCGCACCTTCGCCGCGGCGCTGGAGCGCGCCGACGTGCTGGTCACGCCGGCGCTCCCGGCGGCGCCGCTCCGGGTGGGCGAACCGATGTCGCGCGAGCCGGCCGTGGCCTGGAACCGTCTGCTCACCCCGTTCAACCTCGCGGGGCTGCCGGCGCTGTCGGTGCCCTGCGGGTTCGACGGCGCGGGGCTGCCGGTGGGGCTGCAGGTCGTCGGCCGTCCCTTCGCGGAGGCGTCTCTCCTGCGAGTGGGGCGGGCGCTCGAGCGGGCGATGGGCCCGGGCGCGCGGCGGCCGGCGGTCTGACGCGGCGAACGCCGGCGACAGCGGCCCCGGCCGCGTCGTATACTGGAGACTCCCCCGCGTGGTTCGGCGGGGTTTTTCGTTCCCGCCCGTTCTTGGCCCGGCCGATGCCGTCGACCGTCGCGCCCCCCGTGCGGTCGGCCGGGACGTGGCGCCGAAACCTGGCGCCGGACTTCGAGGCCCGCCTCGGCAGTGGGAACCGGACTGGCTTCCCGA
>CAZSQE010000177.1:3980-5185 GCA_964608905.1 uncultured bacterium
CGTGCTGCCCCCGGGAGCGCGCGAGGGGGACGCGCGTGCCTTCGCGCCCCGGCTGTCGCGCGTCCGCACCGCCACCGCGCTCGTCGCCGTCACCGCGCTCGGCCTGATCCCGCGCCTCGCCTGGTTCGGCCGCTACCGCCTCGCCGGCACCGACTGCGACGGCGCGGGCTACATGGACGTCGCGCGCCACCTCGCCGCCGGCGCCGGGTTCACGACCGGCATCTTCAAGTACCTGTACCTGCCGCCGGCGGCCCTGCCCCAGCCCGACGCGCACTGGAGCCCGCTCTACCCGCTGCTGACCGCCGGCGCCTTCACGCTCTTCGGCGAGTCCATCGCGGCCGCCAAGCTCGTGCCGCTGCTCCTCGGCGCCGCGGTGCCGGCGCTGGCCTGGCTGCTCGCGCGCGGCCTGACCGGCGACCGCCGGACGGCGCTGCTGGCCGGCCTGCTGGCCGCGCTGCACCCGACGCTGGTCACCTGGTCGCTGCGCATCGAGACCGAGATCGGCACCGTCGCGCTGGTGACGGCCGCGCTGGCGCTGCTGCCGCGCTCCGGCCCCCGGGCGAACGCCGCGCTGGGCATGGTGACCGGCCTCGCCTGGCTGATGAAGTACCAGTCGGCGCTGCTGTGGGGAGCCATCCTCGTGCGGCGCCTGCTGCTCGATCCGCCCGGGCGCCGGGGGCGCGACCTCGCGGCGGCCGCCGCGGCCTTCGCGCTCGTCGTGGCGCCCTGGCTGCTGCGCAACCAACTGGTCTTCGGCGCCCCGTTCCACACCGACCTGTGCACCGACATCGTCTCGGCCTACCCCGGGCTGGGCGGGGTGGACCGCGTCTGGGCCTCGACGACGATGCCCCCGGCGCCGCTCGGCTACATGCTCGCGCACGCCGGGGAGACGCTGGGCCAGGTCTACGGCAACCTCCGCGGCTACGCCCTGCGGCTGCCGCCGCAGGCGCTGGGCAGCCTGCTGCTCGCGCCGCTCGTCGTGGCGGGGATCTGGTCGCAACTGCGGCGCCTGCGCGCCTGGGCGCCCGTGCTCGTCTACGGCGCGCTGCTGCTGGGGATGTTCTCGCTCTCGACCGCGTTCGACCGCTACCAGTTCAGCCTCTTCCCGCCGGTCGTCGTGCTGGCGGCGGCGGGCGCGGTGTGGGCGCTGGACCGCGCGGCGGCCTTCCGCGCTTGCCAGACGGGTAGTACGGCGCCAGACGCGC
>CAZSQE010000178.1:0-5177 GCA_964608905.1 uncultured bacterium
GGCCGTCTCCCCCGCGCCGTCGGCCGCCGGGCAGGCGGCCGCGCAGGCGCCGCAGCGCAGGCAGCGCGCCTCCGTCACCAGCACCTCCGGGCGCGGCGAGATGCCCTCGGGGTTGTGGCACCAGGCGCAGGCGAGCGGGCAGCCCTTGAGGAAGACCGTCGTACGGATGCCGGGCCCGTCGTGCAGCGAGAAGCGCTGGATGTCGAAGACGGTGCCCATCGTGCCCATGCGGCCCCCGCGCGCGTCAGCAGATCCGCGGCAACTGCTCCCCGCTCAGCATGTCCACGATGCGCGTGCCGCCGATGCGGCTGCGCAGGAACACGCGCCCGGGGTGGTCGGCCACCACCTCGCCGACGATCGCCGCCTCGCGCCCCAGCGGGTGCGCCCGCAACGCAGCCAGCGCCGCCCCGGCCGCCTCCGGCGCCACCACGGCGAGGAACTTGCCCTCGTTGGCGACGTAGAGGGGGTCCAGCCCCAGGATCTCGCAGGCGCCGCGCACCGGCTCGGCCACCGGGACGGCCGCCTCCTCGAGGCGCAGGCCGACGTTCGCCGACGCCGCGATCTCGTTGGTGGCGCTGGCCAGCCCGCCGCGCGTGGGATCGCGCAGCACGTGCACGCCCCCGCCCGCCGCGTCGAGCACGGCGCCGACGATGCCGTCGAGCGCCGCCGAGTCGCTCTCGATGGTGGTCTCGAAGGCGAGCCCCTCGCGCACCGACATGATGGCGATGCCGTGGTCGGCGATCCTCCCGCTCAGCAGCAGCCGGTCCCCCGGCCGTGCGCGGCGCGGCGCCACGTCGACGCCCTCCCGCACCACGCCGATGCCGGTGGTGTTGATGAAGACGCCGTCGCCCTTGCCGCGGTCCACCACCTTGGTGTCGCCGGTGACGATGCTCACGCCCGCCTCGCGCGCCGCCCGGGCCATGGAGGCGACGATGCGCCACAGCTCGTCCATGGCCAGCCCCTCCTCGAGCACGTAGCCCGCGGTCAGGGCCAGCGGCCGCGCCCCGCACATGGCCAGGTCGTTCACCGTGCCGTGCACCGCCAGCGAGCCGATGTCGCCGCCCGGGAAGAAGCGGGGGCTCACCACGTACGAGTCGGTGCTGATCGCCAGCCGCCCGGGCGGCACGTCGAGCACGGCGCCGTCGTGCAGCGGCTCGAGCGCCGGGTTGCGGAAGGCGGCGAGGAACATGCGCTCGACGAGCGCGTGGGTGAGCCGCCCGCCGCCGCCGTGGGCCAGCGTGACCTGCGGGTACTCGCCGAGCGGGATGGGGCACTGCAGCGTGAAGTCCGACGGCGCTCCCGGGGCATCGCTCACGGCTTCCTCGCGTACAGGTGGTAGGCGGCGCAGGCCCCCTCGGAGGAGACCATGGGCGCGCCGAGCGGGTGCTCCGGGGTGCACTGCGTGCCGAAGGCGGCGCACTCGTGCGGCTTCTTCCGGCCCTGCAGCACCTCGCCGGCGATGCACAGCGGCGACTCGGCGGCGGTGATGCCGCCGACGTCGAAGCGCCGCGCCGCGTCGAAGCGCTCGTAGGCGGGCGCGAGCGCGTAGCCGCTGGCGGGGATGACGCCGATGCCGCGCCAGGCGCGGTCGCAGACCGTGAACACCTCGCGCAGGAGCGCCTGCGCCGGCCGGTTGCCGTCGCGGGTGACGGCGCGGGCGTACTGGTTCTCGACCCCGAACCGTCCCTCCTCCAGCGCCTTCACCGCGAGGTAGACGCCCTGCAGCAGGTCGAGGGGCTCGAAGCCGGTCACGACGATGGGCACGCGGTGCCTCTCCGCGATGGGTTCGTACTCGCGCGTGCCCATCACGGCGCAGACGTGTCCGGCGGCGAGGAAGGCCTGCACGCGGCGGGCACCCGGCGAAGCCGGGTCGGGCGAGCCGAGGATCGCCTCCATCGCCGGCGGCACCAGCACGTGCGAGCAGAGGATGGAGAAGTTGGCGAGCCCCAGCTTCGCCGCCTGCCAGACCGCCATGGCGTTGGCGGGCGCGGTGGTCTCGAAGCCGATGGCGAAGAACACCACCTCGCGGTCCGGGTGCTTCTGCGCCAGCTTCACCGCGTCGAGCGGCGAGTAGACCATGCGCACGTCGCCGCCGCGGGCCTTGACGCTCAGCAGGTCGGTCGTGCTGCCGGGCACGCGCAGCATGTCGCCGAACGAGGTGAAGACGACCTCCGGCCGCGCGGCGACGGCCAGCGCCCGGTCGATCTGCTCGAGCGGCGTGACGCACACCGGGCAGCCGGGACCGTGCACGAGGGTGATGGACTCCGGCAGCATGCGGTCCACGCCCGACTTGACGAAGGTGTGGGTCTGGCCGCCGCAGATCTCCATGACGGTCCACGGGCGCGTCACGGTGCGGGCGATCAGGTCCACGTAGCCCCGCACGGCGGCGGCATCGCGGTACTCGTCCACGAAGCGCATGGCGCCGCCTACCGGCCCCCGCCGGGGACGTCGCCGGGGCCACCCGGGGCGTCGGCGGCGGGAAGCCCGGGGCCGGCGTCCGGCTCCCCGGCCTCCTCCAGCTCGCCCATCTGCCGCAGCAACTCGAAGGTCTCGGCCGCCTCCGCCTCGCTCACCACGCTGATGGCGAAGCCGACGTGCACGATGACGTAGTCACCGACCTTCGCCTCCGGCACGCAGGCCAGGCAGACCTCCTTGCCCACGCCGCCGAAGTCCACGCGGCCCATGAGCATCCCCTGCGCGTTCTCCGCGGCCTCCGTGATCCTGCCCGGCACTCCGAGACACACGTTCCGTCACTCCCGCGTTCCGGCCTTCGCCGCGGCCACCACGACCTGTCCGAGACTCACGCCGCCGTCGTTCGGCGGCACCTGCGCGTGCAGCAGCACGCGGTGCCCGGCCCGCTCCAGCGCCGCGGCCAGGCGCTCGGTGAGCCGCCGGTTCTGGAAGCAGCCGCCGCTGAGCGCCACGCGCTCCTCGCCCACCGCGCCCGCCACCGCCACAGCCGCGGCCACCAGGGCGTTGTGGAACCGCGCCGCGACGCGCTCGCGCGCCGTGCCGCGGGCGAGGTCCGCGCGCACCGCGTCCAGCAGCGGCCCCCAGTCCAGCTCCCGCGCCGCCGGGCCGGACGTCCCGGCCCGCGCCGGCGGGACCCGTGATTCTAGCGGATATGCCCCCGTCTCCGCCGGGTCGGCCAGCCACTCCAGCGCCATGGCCGCCTCGCCCTCGAAGGTCACCTGCGGATGCAGGCCCAGCAGCGCGGCCACGCCGTCGAAGAGGCGGCCCATGCTGGTGGTGACCGGGCTGTTGAGCCCGCGCTCCAGCATCCGGCCCAGCACGGCGAGCTCGGCCGCGTCCAGCCCCGGCACCCGGCCGGGCTCGAGCGCGGCCGGCCCCTCCAGCTCCCACAGCAGGCCCAGCGCGGTGCGGCGCGGCTCGCGCACGGCGGCGTCGCCGCCCGGCAGGCGGAAGGGCCGCAGGTGGGCCACGCGCTCGACGCCGGCGGCGTCGCCGAGCAGGAACTCGCCGCCCCAGACGGTGCCGTCGTCGCCGTAGCCGGTGCCGTCCCAGGTGACTCCGAGGGCGCGGCCCGCGACGCCGTTCTCGGCCAGGCAGGCGGCGAGGTGCGCGTGGTGGTGCTGCACGCCGACGAGCCGCGGCGGCCGGCCGTCGCGCCCGGCGGCGGCGCGCGCCCAGCGGGTCGAGAGGTAGTCGGGGTGCAGGTCGTGGGCGATCCACTCCGGCGTCACGTCGTAGAGCCGCTGGAGGTCGGCGATGACGCGCGTGAAGGCGCCCATCGCCTCCTCGGTCTCGAGGTCGCCGATGTGCTGGCTGATGAACACCTGGCGGCCCACGCTCAGCGCCACGGTGTTCTTGAGGTGCGCCCCCACGCCGAGCACGACCGGCAGCTCCCGCGGCACGGTCACCGGCAGCGGCGCGAAGCCGCGCGCGCGGCGCAGCAGGCGCATCCGGCCGGCGGCGATCCAGGCCACGCTGTCGTCCACGTGCCGCTCGATGGCGCGGTCGTGCACCAGGTAGAGGTCGGCGACGCCGTCGAGGCGGCGCATGGCGTGGTACTCGTTCGTGCAGATGGGCTCGTCGGTCAGGTTGCCGCTGGTCGCCACCACCGGGAAGCCGCAGGCGCGCAGCAGCAGGTGGTGCAGCGGGGTGGCCGGCAGCATGACGCCGAGGCAGGGGTTCCGCGGGGCCACCGCCGCGGCCACGCCGTTCCCCTCCCGCCGCCGCAGCAGCAGGATGGGGGCCTCGGGCGAGGCCAGGTGCGCGGCGGCCACGTCGTCCACCTCGCACAGCGCGCGGGCCATCTCGAGGTCGCGCACCATGAGCGCCAGCGGCTTGCCGAGGCGCAGCTTCCTCTCGCGCAGGCGCCGCACCGCCGCCTCGTCGCGCGCGTCGCACACCAGGTGGAAGCCGCCCAGCCCCTTGACCGCGACGATGCGGCCCTCCGCCAGCGCCCGCGCCGTGGCGTCGAGCGCCTCCTCGCGCTCGGCCACCGCCGTGCCCTCCTCGTTCCACAACTCGATCACCGGGCCGCAGTTCGGGCAGGCGATGGGCTGGGCGTGGAAGCGGCGGTCGCGCGGCTCGCGGTACTCGGCGCGGCAGGCCGGGCACAGGATGAAGCCGCGCATCGTCGTGTTGGGGCGGTCGTAGGGCAGCTCGCGCAGGATGGTGAAGCGCGGGCCGCAGTTCGTGCAGTTGGTGAAGGGGTAGCGGTGGCGGCGCCCGGCCGGGTCGAGCACCTCGGCCAGGCAGTCGGGGCAGGTGGCGAGGTCGGGCAGCACGAAGGCCGTCTTCGCCCCGCCCTCGTCGCTGTGGCGGATGGCGAAGCCGCGGAAGCCCTCGGGCGCGAGCCAGGCCGCCTCGACGCCCTGCACCACGGCGCGCGGCGGCCGCTCGGCGACGAGGCGCTCCCGGAAGCGCTCGAGGGCCTCGCGCGGGCCCTCGACCTCGACGAACACGCCGCGCGCGTCGTTCAGCACCCAGCCCGGCAGGGCCATCTCCTCGGCGAGGCGGAAGACGAACGGGCGGAAGCCCACGCCCTGCACCGCCCCGCGGACCTCGAGGCGCAGGCGCTGCGGCGTGTCGGGAAGCTCCTCGGGCGTGCTCGTCACCCCCTCTCGCGCGGCCGGCCCGGCGGGTCGGCCGGGCCTGGTGCGGACGGGCCGCCACCCCGCCCCGGGCGAGGGGGCGCGCGCCGTCCGAGC
>CAZSQE010000179.1:0-5138 GCA_964608905.1 uncultured bacterium
GGTCGGAGGGCTCGAGCGCGTCGTAGAGTGGGTAGCCCGCGAACGGCGCGCGGTACAGCCGCACGCTCCCGGCGGCGCCGGTGCCCCAGGTGAGCGCGACGCCCAGGGTGGGCCCGGCCGGGTTGCCGGTCAGGACCGGCGCGGCGGCGAGGTCGGCGACGGGCTCGGGGGCCGTGTCGTCGATCGTGAGCCACGCCGTCGGGCCCGGCACGGCCCCGATCGGCACGTTGCCGCAGTCGCGCACAGCGACCGCGGTCACCTCGATGGAGCCGCTCCCGTCGCCGCCGGCGGCCTGGAGGTCCACGGTGAACAGCGGCCCGCCCCCGGTCGCGCCGCACGGCGCGCCGAGGATGGCCTGGTCCACGGTGTAGGTGCCGCCGCCGCGGTCCGTCACCTGGAAGCTCGTGCCCTCGTAGCCCGCGAGCCACGTCCCGGGACGGATGCTCGAGGCGGGCGCGCCCGGCGTGCACAGCGAGAGCTTCGCGGTGTCGATCGCGAAGGTCACGCTCGCGCCGCGGGTGGGGGTCGAGTCCGCCCGTGTGTACACCACCGGCACGCTCACGCAGGGGTGGGCGCGCGAGAGGCACAGGCCGGCCGTGCTGGCCGCGACGCTCGAGACGGAGGGCGTGGCGAACACGGGCAGCGTGTGCGTGGCGGCGCCCGAGCAGCCCGCGGAGTCCGTCGCCGTCACCGTGAAGACGGCCACGCCCACCGTCGTGGGCGTCCCGGCGAGGGCGCCCGTCGCCGGGTCGAGGTCCAGGCCGTCCGGCAGGCTCCCGCCCGTGACCGCCCAGGCGAGCGGCGGGATGCCGCCGTCCGTCGCCAGCGTCACGCCGTAGGGGGTCCCGGCCACGGCCTCGCGCAGGCTCGCGGGGAGCACGGCGATCGCCGGGCAGCCGACGAGCAGCGTGTAGCCGCGGCTGCCGGGGCAGCCGAGCGCGTCGGCGACCCCCACGGTGAACGTGTAGGAGCCCGTGGCCAGCGGCATGCCGGAGATGACGCCGGCGGGGGAGAGCGTGAGACCGGGCGGCAGGGCCCCGGCCTCGAGGGTGAACGTGAACGGCGGCTCGCCCGCCTCGGCCGCGAGCGCCTGCTCGTAGGCCTGCCCGGCGAACGCGTCCGGCAGCGTCGCCGGCGCGATGGGCACGGGCGCGTTCATGACGCGCAGCGCCGCCGGGGAGCCGGCCATCACCGGGATGGCCGCGTTGGCGCAGTCGCGGGCCTTGACCAGCCCCACCGCGATCGTGCCCTCGCCGTCGTCGCCGACCGAGCGGAGGTCCACGGTGAAGAGCACGCCGCCGGCCGTGATGCCGCAGGGCTCGCCGAGGAGGACCGCGTCCACCGTGTAGGTCCCGCCGCCGCCGTCGGTGACCATCAACTGCACGTTCCCGTAGCCGTCGAACCACGTCCCGGCGTGGACGCTCGCCGCCGGTGTGTCGGGCGTGCACAGCGCCAGCATGGCCGGGTCGATCGTGAAGGCGACCTTGAGGCCGCGGGCCGGGACCGAGTCGCCCCGGGCGTACTCGAACGGGACGCCCACGCACGGGTGCGCGGTCGAGATGCACAGCCCGGCGGTGTTCGCGGCCACACTGGAGACCGGCGGCGTCGCGTAGACGTCGAGCACGTAGTCCGCCGCGGCGGTGCAGCCGGCGGTGTCGGTGACCCCGACGGTGAACACCGACGTGCCGGCCGCCACGGGCGTGCCGGACAGCGTCCCGTCCGCCGACAGGACGAGTCCGGCCGGCAGCGTGCCGGCGGTCACGGCGAAGCGGAACGGCGCGGCGCCCGCCGAGGCGGTGACCGGCTGGCTGTAGGGGTGGCCGGCCACCCCGTCGGGCAGCAGCGCGGGCCGCACGGCGATCGCCGCGCAGGCCACCGCGAGGCTGCAGGCGGCCGAGCCGCTGCAGCCCCCGGCCTCGGTGGCCGTGACCGTGAAGACGAACTCGCCGGTCTGCAGGGGCGTGCCGGAGAGCGTCCCGCCCGGGGTCAGCACCAGTCCCGCGGGCAGGGCGCCCGCCGTCACCGCGAAGGCGAACGGCGGCGTCCCGGCGGTCGCGCCCAGCGCCTGGCTGTACGGCTCGCCCGCCTCCGCCCCCGGCAGGGACGTGGGGCCGACCGCGATGGGCGTGCCGAGGACGTTGACCGATGAGGGCGGCCCGGCGCCCGCGGGCACGGGCGCGTTGGCGCAGTCGCGCACCCGCACCGAGGTCACGCCGATCGAGCCCGCTCCGTCGGGACCCACGGCGGCGAGGTCCACCGTGAACAGCTCGCCGCCGGTGGTGATCCCGCACGGCTGGCCGAGGAGCGTCTGGTCCACGGTGTACGAGCCCCCGCCGTTGTCGGTCACCTGCAGGAGCGTGTTGGTGTAGCCGTCGAGCCACGCGCCGGCGTGGATGCTGGCGGCGGGAACACCGGGCGTGCAGAGCGCGAGCATCGTGGTGTCGATCTGGAACGTGACGCCGACCGCGCGCAGGGGGGTGGAGTCGCCCCGCGTGTAGACCACCGGCACGCCGACGCAGGCCCTCTCCGGAGTGAGGCAGAGGCCGTCGCCCGCCGCGGTGATGCTCGAGACGGCGGGGGCGGGGAAGACGGTGAGCGTGTAGCTCTGCGTGCCGGTGCAGCCGCGCGCGTCGGTCGCCGCGATCGTGAAGACGCCGGTGCCCGCCGCGCCGGGCGTGCCGGAGACCCCGCCCGTGGCGGCGGAGAGCGCGAGACCGGCGGGCAGGCTACCCGCGGCGATCGCGTAGCAGTAGGGGGGCGTGCCGCCGCCTGCGGCGAAGGACTGGCTGTAGGGCGTGCCCACCACGCCGGTCGCCGGCGGCGGCGGGACGAGCGTGATGGCCGGGCAGGCGCCGCTGCCGTCCGCCGTGATGGCGGCCAGGTTGCCGGACGGGATCGCGCCCATGGCGGTGAACGTGCCGGCCGCGTAGACCCGGCCGCCGCCCGCGGCCAGGGCGCGGACGGTGCCGTTGCAGTTCGGGTCCCACGCCGTGGCGAGCCCGGTCACCGGGTCGAGCGCGGCGAGGCGGTTGCGGGTCTGCCCGCCGACCGCGTTGAGCACGCCGCCGACGTAGGCCACGCCGTCGTCGAGCACGACGGCGTAGACGGGGCCGTTCGCGTCCGGGTCCCACGGGGTGGCGAGGCCGGTGGCGGCGTCGAGGGAGGCGAGGCGGTTGCGCTCCTGGCCGCCGACGACGGTGAAGAAGCCGCCGGCGTAGACGCGATCGCAGCCGTCCACCAGCACGCGCACGGTGCCGTTGGCGTCGGGGGCCCACGCCGTGGCGAGCCCGGTCGCCGGGTCGAGCGCGGCGACGAAGCTGCGCGCCGCGCCGCCCACGGAGGTGAAGCTGCCGCCGACGTACAGGACGTCGGCGTCGCTCGCGATGGCGAAGACCTGGTCGTCGGCGCCGGGGTCCCACGCGGTGGCGAGCCCGGTGCCCGCGTCCACCGCGGCGAGGCTGGCGCGGGGCTGCCCGCCCACGCTGGCGAACAGCCCGCCGAGGTAGACCACGTCCCCGCGCACGGCGAGCGCCGAGACGGTGCCGTCGGCGCCGGGGTTCCAGCCGCTCGCGGCCCCGGACGTCGTGTCCAGCGCGGCGACGCGCGCGCGCGGCAGGCCCCCCGCCTGCGTGAACGCACCGCCCGCGTAGACCACACCGTGACCGAGGGTCAGCGCCTGCACCGAGCCGTTCGCGCCGGGATTCCACGCCGTCGCCTGCCCGCTCACGACGTCGAAGGCCGCGAGGTTGCTCCGCGGCAGCCCGCCGATGGCGCTGAACAGCCCCCCGACGAACACCTCGGCGCCGTCGAGGGCCACCACCGACACGGTGCCGTACGCCACGGGGTCCCACGCGGTGGCGAGGCCCGTCGCCCGGGAGAGGGCGGCCACGCGGCTGCGCGCCTGCCCGCCGACGGTGGTGAAGTCGCCGCCCGCGTACAGCGTGGCGCCGCGCAGCGCGACGCACTGGACGGTGTTGCTGGCGTTGGGGTTCCAGCTCGTGGCCAGCCCGGTGGCCGCGTCGAGGGCGGCGAGGCGGTTGCGCACCTGGCCGCCGATGCCGGTGAAGGAGCCACCGGCGTACACCGTGCCGTCGCCCGCGGCCAGGGCGAGCACGGTGCCGTTGGGGCCGGGGTTCCAGCTCGTGGCCAGCCCGCTGGCGGCGTGGAGGGCGGCGAGCCGGTTGCGCGTCTGGCCGCCGATCGTCGTGAACTGTCCCCCCGCGTAGACCGTGTCCCCGGCGCTCGCCAGCGCGTACACGGTGCTGTTGGCGTTGGGATTCCACGCCCTCGCGGCGCCGGTCGCGGCATCGAGCGCGGCGATGCGGTTGCGGACCTGGCCGCCCGCGACGGTGAACTGGCCGCCCACCAGGACGTCGGCGCCGCGCACGACGAGGGCGCGGACGGTGTTGTCGGCGCCCGGGTTCCATGCGGTCGGGGTCCCGGCGGCGGTGTCCACCGCGGCGAGGCGGTCGCGGGCCTGGCCGGCCACGCTGGTGAACTCGCCGCCGAGGTAGACCGTGCCGCCCGCGACGGCCAGCGCCCGCACCGCGCCGTTCGCGCCGGGGTTCCAGGACGAGACCGTGCCGTCAGCGAGCACGCGGGCGGCGTTCTCGCGCGCCACGCCGCCCACGTCGCTGAACGAGCCGCCGACGTACCAGCCGCCCGCCCCGTCGGACGCGGCCGCGGCGATCTGGCCGTTGACGCGCGGGAAGGCGGCGCGGGCGACGCCGCCCAGCGTGTCCACCGGCACGCCGGAACCGGTCGGGGCGCCCACGTACGTGAAGCTGCCGCCCACGTACAGCGTGGTGCCGGAGAGCGCCTGGGCATTGATCGTCCCGTTGGTGACGCAGAAGTCCGGGCGCACGGTCTGCCCCCGTGCGGCGGCGGGCCACGCCAGCGCCGCCGTGGCGACGAGGAGGGCGAGTCCCCGTGCCCGGCTCATCCGCCGGTCCACGTCCCGGGCCTTCCAGCGCATGGTGTGTCGCTCCTCACCACAGCACGGTCACGCGCGCCTGCCGGACCGCGGAGCCCGCGCGCAGGCGCACGAGGTAGACGCCCGCCGGGGCGCGCGCGCCGTCGTCCGTCCGCCCGTCCCACTCGACGCGCCGCGTGCCGGCCGCGGCCGGCAGCCGCCGGAC
>CAZSQE010000180.1:0-5112 GCA_964608905.1 uncultured bacterium
GCCCCCGGCCGCGCCCGCTTTTTCCCGCTGCAACCCTGTGCATCCCTGTGCTAGGGTCCAGCTTCCGTAAACCCTCACGTGCGTCGGGTGCATCTAGAGATAATGTGCCGTGTCACGCCCCCCCCGGGGTGCAGCGAGGTCGCGAGCGTCCAGGACGGGCTTGGTTGCCTAGGAGACTTTGTGGACTGTACCGAAGTGATGGAGCAGTTGGCCGAGTACCTCGACGACGAGGTGCACGCGGACCTGCGCAAGGCGGTGGACCAGCACCTGCACACCTGCAATCACTGCAGCTACTACGTCGACACCGTGCGTAAGACGGTCGTTCTCTACCAGGCCGACCAGCGCATCGAGGTGCCGATGAGGGCGGCCATGCGCCTGCAGTCCGCGCTGGCCGCCGAGTACGCCGCGGGCGCGAAGAAGCCCGCCCGCCCGGCGGATTGACACCCTTCCCGAGCGGCCTCTAGAGTAGCGCGCCTCGAGCGCTCCCGACGGCCCGCGGGGCACCCCCGCGGGCCGTCCGCTTTCACCCGGCGGGGACCCACATGCAACGCATCGGCATCCTCGGCCTGCCGCGGTCGGGCAAGAGCACCCTGTTCGAGATCCTCATGCAGGGCGCCGGCGCGCACGCCGCCCAGGCGGGCCGCGAGCAGATGGGCGTGGTCAAGGTGCCCGACGACCGCGTGGACCAGCTGGCGGCCATCTTCCAGCCCAAGAAGACGACGCACGCGCAGATCGAGTTCGTGGACAGCGGCGCCGCCCGCGGCGGGCGCGAGGCGCTCTCGGCGCGGGCCGCGGCCAAGTCCGACCTCTTCGCCGGCGTGCGCGGCTGCGACGCCCTCCTCGCGGTGGTGCGCGACTTCGAGAGCGACGTCGAGCCCGCACCGGACGGCGTGGACCCGGGGCGCGACCTGCGCAACCTCGAGGCCGAGTTCATCCTCAACGACCTCGGCATCGTCGAGAACCGCATGGAACGGCTGGGCAAGGAGCTGCGCGTCGGCAAGAAGGAGGGCGAGCGCGAGCACGCCCTGCTCGCTCGGGTGAAGGCCCTGCTCGAGGCCGAGCGGCCGCTGCGCGCCGAGTCCTTCGAGCCCGAGGAGGCGAAGCTCATCCGCGGCTTCCAGTTCCTGTCGCAGAAGCCGCTGCTGGTGGTGTACAACCAGCACGACGCGGCCACCCGGGTGCCGGAGCCGCCGGGGGCGGGGGCGATGGCCATCACCCTCAAGGCGCACCTCGAGCGCGAGATCGTCGCCCTGCCGCCCGAGGAGCGCCCGGCCTTCCGCGCCGAGATGGGGCTGGCCGAGGACGGCCTCTCGCTGGTCATCCGCGCCTGCTACGAACTGCTCGGGCTGGTCTCGTTCTTCACCGTCGGGCCGGACGAGGTGAAGGCCTGGACCATCCACCGCGGCGAGACGGCGCTGGACGCGGCGGCGGCCATCCACACCGACCTGGCGAAGGGCTTCATCCGGGCGGAGGTCGTGCGCTGGGAGCGCATGGTCGAGGCGAAGGGGCACACGCCGACGACGCGGGAGAAGGGCTGGCTCGTCCTGGAGGGCCGCGACTACGTGGTCCGGGACGGCGAGTGCCTGGTCATCCGCTTCAACAAGTGAGCGCGGCGCGCGGGCGCGGGCCGCACGAGGGTCTCGGGGGAGGAACGATGAGTCGAACCGCCTGGTCGCTGCTGGTGCTGGCCCTGCTGCTCCCCGCCTCCGCCGCGGCGGGGGTGCGCTGGTCGGAGATGGGCGGACACCTCTCGGTGGGCTACGGCGTGCTGGTCATCGCGGACGCCCCGGGCGGCTCGATGTCCATGGCGGCCGGCTTCGACGTGCCGGTGTCGCCCGCGTTCCGCGTCGGCGCCGACGTGGGCTACGACCTGCTGGGCAGCCGCACGGTCCAGGAGGGCAGCTACTTCGCCTCGGTGGACTACAGCGCCTTCCAGGCGGCGGTGCTCCTGCACTGGCTGCCGGCGCGGGGCCCGGTGCGGCGCGTCTCGCTCGGGCCGGCCCTCGTCGGTGCGCACGGCGACCTCTCGGTGACGGCGGGCGGGGCGGCCTTCAGCGACCTGGCCGTGCACCAGACGGCGGGCGGCGTGGCGGCGCAGGTGACGCTCATGCCCTCGCGGCCGGCGCCCGTGAGGCTGGGGCTCGAGCTGGGCGCGCGCGTGGGCTTCCTGGCGGGGGACGACTGGACGGTGCTCCAGGCCCGCGCCACGGTGCACTACTAGCGCCCGCGCCCCACGACCGAAACGAACCGGCCACCCGCACGGGGTGGCCGTTCGATTGCGGTCGTCCGCCGCGACTCAGCGGTACAGGCTCTTCAGGCGGCCCCAGCTGCCGGCGTTCGTCGGCACGGCGTCGCAGTGCCCGGGGCCGGTCACGCCGTTGTTGTAGTCGTCGAGCAGCTGCGTCAGCTCGCTGACGCTCTCCGGCGGCAGGCTGCCGCCACCGATGGGCGGCACGACGAGCGCGCCGATCATGGCGTCCGCGGCGGCGATGGCGGCCGCGGCCTGCATCGGGTTCGAGCCCCACGCCACGTTGAGCTTGGCGGCGATGAGCTGGTGGGCCAGCGAGACCAGCCCGTTGCCCTTCACCGACGAGAGCAGGACCTGGAGCGACTGGTTCTTCGTGTAGCTGACGGAGCCCAGCGTGAGGCTCTCGACCGGCCAGTCGGTCGGGTGGTTCTTCCAGTAGCCCTGCGTGTAGGTGCAGTCGTGGCCCTGGTGCGTCGTCACGCCCGCCAGCTCGGGGGAATACGGGCTGGCCGCGGCGCTCTCCGTGGGTCTGGCGTTGACCTGGAACACCCACTCGAGGCCGCTCGCCAGCTCGCCGACGGTGTTCCCCGAGACGCCGGTCTCGGTGGCCAGGTCGCCGATCTCGACGTCGATCGAGGCGCCGGGCCCGAGCTTGAAGCTGCGGCCGGGCTCACCCCAGGTCTGGTGGGTGGGCACGCCCGTGAAGCTCACGCGGGCCACCTCGCTGCTGCTGCCGTAGACGGGCCACACGCCGCCGTGGGCGGCGAGGTCGCCGGCCGAGATCCACGAGACGGCGAATCCCGCGGGGGTGCCGCTCGGGCCGGCGGTGACACGCAGGCGGGCCTTGCCGTGCCCGACCGAGATCAACTCGAGCCGCGGCGTGTCCAGCGTGGTCTGCGCCCACGCCAGGGCGGGAACGAGAACCAGAGCGGCGAACGTCCCGCAAAGAGAAAGCAGTGAGTAGAGTCGCGTCCGAATGGAGTTCACAAGCGCATCCCCGTGGCTGTGGAGTCCCGCCGAATCGCATCCGTGGAGACGCCGGGCGCTCTGATCGCGGCCCGTACACCATGGGCCCATGCAAGAAACGACGCGCTGCGGATGAGAGGGCCCACTTCTGATGGGCAATAATGATAAGGGGTTCAGTCCTACTTCACCAAGTCACTTCGCTGGGTGGTTTTGCCCGGTCCGGGGGGCCGGTCGCGCCAATCCCCCCAGCCGGCCCGGGGGGCCGAACGAACCGGCCACCCCCCGGGGAGGGGGTGGCCGGCGTTGACGTCGGTGACGCCGCGGTCACCGGTAGAGCGACTTGATGCGCCCCCAGGTCGTGGTCATGCCGGGCACGGTGTCGCAGGTGCCGGGACCATTCAGGCCGTTGTTGTAGTCGTCGAGGACCTGGGTGATGACGCTCGTCGCGGCGGGAGGCAGGCTCCCGGTGCCGACGGGCGGGACCACGAGCGACCCGATCGCGGCATCGGCCGCGGCGATGGCGTCGGCGACGGCCGCGGGATTGGCGCCGGCGGCCACGTTCAGCTTGGTCGCGATGAGTTGGTGCGCGAGCGAGACCAGGCCGTTGCCGCGCACCGGGACGTTGAGGAGGGTCTGCATCAGCTCGGCCTTGGTGTAGCTCACCGAGCCGAGCACGAGGCTCGAGACCGGCCAGGCCGCCTGGTGGGTCTTCCAGTAGCCCTGGGTGTAGGTGCAGTCCACCTGGGGTGTGGTGGTGCCGCGGACAGTGGCCGACGGGAGGCTGGCCGCCGCGTCGGCGGTGGCGTTGGCGACGACGCGGAACACGAAGTCCATGTCCCGCGGGAGCTCGCCGACCTTGAGGCCCGTCACACCCGTCTCGCAGGTCAGGTCGCCGATCTCGGTGTCGAGCACCTCGTGCGGCCCGAGGCGGAAGCTCCGCTCGGGCTCGCCCCACGTGTTGAGGGTCGCCACGCCGGTGAAGCCGAGCCGCACGGCGTCGTCGCTCGCCTCGTCCGGCCACACGCCGCCGCGGGCGGCGAGGTCCGTGGCGGCCATCCACGTGACGGTGAAGCCGGCGGGCGCGCCGCTGGGGCCGGCGGTGACCTGCAGACGGACCTTGCTGCGGCCCTCCTGCACGAGGGTGAGTTCCGGCGCGTCCAGGCGGTCCTGGGAGCGGGCAGGTGCCGGGGCGCAGACGAGGAGTGCGAGCAGGACGCCGTAGAAGGAGCAGGCGTGTCGTGGGGCCATGAGGACTCCGCCAGTCTGCACGCCCGGGGCGACGGGCGGGGGGCCATCCGCCGGTGCGCGTCGCGACTGCATGGTGATGTCGGGTCCAGACGATGAACATGCCGAGTGGATGAGGGACCCGTACCCATCGACGTGGAGATTGTACCGCCGCGATTCCTCCATACCAACGACGAAGCGCCATACCGGATGCCTCAAGTGTGAGACGGCCGCTTGGGTGACGCCCCGCGTCCGGTGTCGCGGCGGGCCACGACGGGCGAGAACCGGCGCGAGCGGCCCGGGCCGCGGCCCTTTGACACCCTTCGCGATACGCGGCTAGACTCCGCCGTTTCCAAGCTCCTTCGGGGCGGGGTGCGAGTCCCCACCGGCGGTACAGCCCGCGAGCGGGAGTCGGCGGCGTCGCCCAGGGCGGCGTCGGCCTCGACCGCAGACCCGGCGAGATTCCGGGGCCGACCGTGACAGTCGGGATGGAAGAAGGAGGAGGGCCCGGGGCGTGCCCGTCCCGGCCGCCGTTCCGTGATTCCCGCCCCGTGGTGCCGGACGCCACGGGGCTCTTGCTTGGCATCGGGGGGAGGTCGATGGCCCGCGCATCCCGGCCGGACGAGGCAGGCTTCATGCGGCGCGCGCTGGCGCTGGCCGAGCGGGGCCGGGGC
>CAZSQE010000181.1:0-5070 GCA_964608905.1 uncultured bacterium
GCGGTCCGGCGGCCGGGGCGGGCCCGTGCCCGGCGCGTTCCTGTACGTTGCTTGACAACCCGGGGGGCCGGATGCCATCTGATGAGCGTACGGACGGCCGCCCCGCGAGGCGGCCGCCGCCGGCGGGAAGGCACCGCGCCCCTCTGGGCGCTCCTCTCCCGGGCCGGCCCGACTCGCGACAGGAGCCGACGAGACCATGTTCTTCTGGAACGACCCGACCTTCCTCCTGCTGATCCCGGCGCTGCTCCTCTCGTTCTGGGCGCAGTGGAAGGTCCAGCACACGTACCAGCAGATGTCCCGCGTGCGCGCCTCGGGCGGCAAGACCGGGCGCGAGGTGGCGCTCTCCATCCTGAACCGCAACGGCCTGGCCGACGTCGGCGTCGAGCCGGTGGCCGGCGTGCTCACCGACCACTACGACCCGCGCGTGCGGAAGGTGCGGCTGTCCGAGATGAACTACGGCGGCGACTCGGTGGCGGCGATCGCCGTGTCGGCGCACGAGATCGGCCACGTGCTCCAGCACGCCCAGGGCTACGCGCCGATGCAGGTCCGTTCGGCCATCGTGCCGGTGGTGAACCTGGCCAGCATGGCGGCGTTCCCCATCTTCCTCATCGGCATGATCTTCCAGTCGGGCATGTCGGCGTTCTTCATGGACCTCGGCATCCTGCTCTTCACGGCCGTGCTGGTCTTCCACCTCGTGACGCTGCCGGTGGAGTTCAACGCCTCGCAGCGGGCGCTGGCCCAACTGACCGAGATGGGCACGGTGGCGCCGGACGAGGTGCGGCAGGCGAAGCGGGTGCTGGATGCGGCGGCGCTCACCTACGTGGCGGCGGCGGCCATGTCGGCGTTGCAGATCCTGCGCCTGCTGCTCATCCGCAACAGCCGCGACTGAGCCGGGCCCCAAGCGAAGGCGGGCGGGAGTCACGACTCCCGCCCGCCTTCGTCTTCACCCGGGACGCGGGGACTACTAGCCCTGCGCCACCATGTCCTTCAACTCCTTGGACACCTTGAACACCGGGACCTTGCGCGGGGGGACCGGGACGGCCTCGCCGGTGCGCGGGTTGCGCGCGATGCGCTGCTTGCGGTCCTTCACCCGGAACGTGCCGAAGCCACGGATCTCGATGTGGTTGCCGCTGGCGAGAGCGCGGGCCACGGCGTTGAGGAAGTGGTCCACGGTCTCGGCCACGTCCTTCTTGGTGAGGCCGGTGCGCTCAGCGATCTGATCGACGATGTCCGCCTTGGTCATCTCGTCCTCCTAGCGCCACCCGGGCCGAAGCCTTGGGGCCAGTGGCGTTTTCAGGGCCGCAGGCTAACAAGCCGGCGGAAAGCCTGTCAATCGGTCTTTGCGCAAGGCGTTGCGCGATTCCCGCGGGATCAGGGGGTGCCCTCCGTGGCCTCCAGGACCCGGCGGCGCGCCTCTTCGAGCGGGTGGCGTGCCGCTTCGGCCGTCCGCTCCTTCAGCCACGCCCCCCCGGCGGCCGCCTCCGCCGCCCAGTCGCGGGCGAAGCGTCCGTCACGGATCTCCTCCAGCATCCGCCCCAGTTCCACCCGCGTCGCCTCCGACACCACGCGCGGGCCACGGGTCAGGTCGCCGTAGAGCGCGGTGGCGCTGATCGAGCGCCGCGACCCGGCGATGCCGCGCTCGTGCAGCAGCTCGGCCATGTACTTGAGCTGGTGGACGCACTCCAGGTAGGCCATCTCGGGGGCGTAGCCCGCCTCGACCAGCGTGTCGAAGGCCGCGGTGAGCAGGCCGTTCAGCCCGCCGCACAGGACCGCCTGCTCGCCGAAGAGGTCCACCTCGGTCTCCTCGCGCACGGTGGTGCGCCAGACCGGGGCGCAGCCCAGCCGGGCGGCGTAGGCGCCGGCCAGCTCCCACGCCGCGCCGCTCGCGTCCACGTGCACCGCGAGGTAGCCGGGCAGCGTCTCGCCCTGCTCGCGCCGCGCGCGCAGCACCCGGCCGGGCGCGGTCGGCGAGACCAGCACGACGTCGCCGCCCGCGGGCATCGCCAGCCGCGAGTAGAGCAGGTTGTAGCCGTGGGCGAAGACCAGCGCGGTCCCCGGCGCCAGCGCCGCGGCCAGGTCCGGCCACAGCGCCGGCACGACCTCGTCCGGCAGCAGCACCGCCACGACCGCCGCGCGCCGCGCCGCGCCGCCCAGATCGAGCACGGGGAAGCCCAGCGCGCGGGCGCGGGCCTCGGCGGCGCCGCCGGCGCGCGCGCCCACCACGACCTCGCCGCCCGCGTCGCGCAGGTTGAGCGCGTGCGCCTCGCCCTGGTTGCCGAAGCCGAGGACGGCGACCGTGCGCTCGGCCAGCCGGTGTGCCATCGCCCCCTCCTCCTTAGTCCCTCAAGCGCAGCGGCCGGCCCGGGCGGACTCGCCGCCGGACCGGCCGCTGGATCGGCTCATGGCGCCGCGGACCGCGCCGCGCCTACTTCCTCGTCGCGGGCTTCGCCGGCGCGGCGGCCGGCTTCGCCAGCCTGGGCGGCGGCGCGCCCCAGTCGGACCTGGCCACCTGCTTGCCGGCCTGGAAGGTGAGCGCCAGGTTCTTCGCCCAGTGGAACCAGGTCTCGTACTTGTTGCCCTCGGCCTCCCAGAAGTAGAGCTCCTCGGGCTCGCCCAGCGTGGTCAGCGCCTTGGCGGCATCGCTGCCGGCCGGCGCCTTCTTCGCGGCCTCGGCGGCGTTCTCGGCCTTCGTGCCGCGCTCGAGGGCGATGAACACCACCATCTCCTCGTACGACTTGGCCTGGTTGTCCGCGCTGGCGTAGACGCCGCCCAGCTGCCGGTGCAGGTTCTTCTCCTTCGGCTTGAGCAGCAGCGCCTGGTGCAGGATGGCGGCCGCGTCGTCGAAGCGCTTCGCCTCGGCCAGCACCGAGCCCAGCGCCGACATGGCCTCGGTCTCGGACGGCTTGATCTTGAGGAACTCGCGCCACTGCGCCTCGGCCGACTCGTAGTCGCGTCCGTTCTGGAAGGCCAGCGCCGCGTTGAAGGTGAGGTCCGCGTCGCCCGACTTCAGCTGCGCGGCGGCCACGTACTCGGTGCCCGCCAGCTGGTAGTCGCCGTTGCGCCTCGCCGTCAGCGCCTCGACCTTCCCGGTCGCCGCCTTCAGCTCGTCCCCCGCGCTCGCCCCGCCCATCACGTTGCGCGCCGCGGCCAACTCGCCCTCGAGACCGAACGCGCGCTTGAAGTAGGCGTCGGCCAATCCGGAGCGCAGGTCGGCGTCGTTCGGGTTCGCCTTGACCAGGTCGCCGTAGAAGCCGATGGCCTCGTCGTAGCGCTTCTCGTCGAGCAGCCGGCCGGCGTAGTTGCGGCGCACCAGCGCCAGCGCGTCGACGAGGTCGCTGTCGCCCGGGCAGGCCACCACGCCCTCGCGCAGCACGACCTCGGCCCGGACCAGGTCGCCCATGAGCGCGTGGACGGTGCCGACGTTGCGGATGGTGCGGCCGTCGGCGGGCTTCAGGTGGGCGGCGCGGCCGAGCGCGGCGAGCGCCGCCACGTACTTGTTCGTGGCCTCGGCCTTGAGGATCTTCTCGGCGTCGTCCGCCGGCTCCTGGGGGTAGTCCGAGTAGGCGGTCTGCGCCGCCTGGATGTCGGCCACGCCCTCGTTGAAGTACTTGGCCCAGTAGGACTCGCGGTTGGTGACGGCCAGGTCGGCCTTCTTGACGTCGCCCTTGGCCCTGAGCCCGGCGATGGCCTTCTCGAAGGCCTCGCCCGCGGCGCGGGCGCTGTCCAGCTCGGCGTGGGCCCAGCCCAGGTAGGCGAGCGCCTCGAAGTCCTTGGGGTCCTCGCTCGAGCACAGGGTGAGGCGGTCCACCGCCTTGAGCATCTCGCGCCTGTAGTCCTCGAGGTTGCCCTTCTCCTTGTCGCGCATCCCCTGCATCAGGTACTGGATGCCGCCGGCGCAGTTGGGATTGCGCGCCCAGGCGGTCGCCGCCAGCACCAGCGCCAGCACGACCAGCCCGCCGGCCACCGCCATCACACGATGCCTCACTGGTCCCTCCTCCATTCCGCCGCCGGCCGGCCACGGGCACGCGCCCGGGGCCGCGGCGGCGCTCAGGTCAGACGATTCCCGTTGACGGTCAGCCCGAAGGACGTCCCGAGGAAGATCGCCGCCTTGCGGCAGGCGAGCATCCGGGTCATGAAGATCTCGAAGTACTCCATCACCTGCGAGATCTTCGTGTCGATCGTGAGCTCCAGCGTGATCTGCTTGCCGGCCTCGTCCACGTTCAGGAAGCTCTTCTCCACCGCGTAGTTGACGCGGTCGTGCACGTCGAACTTGATCATGTCCGGGTTGCGCACCCGGGTGCGGTGCACGTCGCTCTTGTCGCCCAGGATGACCGCGGCCGCCACCGGGCTGATGGCCGAGCCGTCGGTCTCGTGGTGGTTGCCGATCGCCCCCATCACCTTGGCGATCTCGTCGTCGCCCATGCCCATGTCGCCCAGGATGCGCATGGCCATGACCGCGCCGGTCTCGGCGTGCACCTCCCGGTTCACCGCGTTGCCGATGTCGTGCAGGTAGCCGGCGATGGCCGCCAGCTCGGCCTCGCGCTCCGGGTGGCCCAGGCGCTTGAGCGTGTTGTAGGCGATGTGCGCCACCAGGCCGACGTGCCGCTCCCCGTGCTCGGTGTAGCCGATCACCTCGAGCGCGCTGTCGGCGCTGCGGATGAAGGCCTTCACCCGGGAGTTGTCCCGGACCTGCTCCAGGGTGACCCGGTCCGCCCCGTTGCCGTCGGGCGTGCCCGGAGGACTGTTCGCGGTCCCCGGGGCGGCCACCCGGCTGATGCCGTTTCGATGGTTCATGGAGGACCTTCGCTCGCGGGAAACGTGCCAGTTCCCAGGGACGTGTGTGGGTGGACGAGTCGGCCGACTCTAGGGGCGCAAAACCAAATCCGTCAAGAAGGTCCGCCGCTCCCGGCCTGGCCGCGCGGACGCGCGCGACGCCCCTCCGGCGCAGGGCCGCCCGCCACAGTCGCATACGCGCCACAGGGGCGTCGCATTCCGCCGGACGGGCGATCCGGCCACCCCGGGGGCCCGGGCCGCCGGGGTGGCCGGATCGCCCGTCCGGCGGAATGCGAC
>CAZSQE010000182.1:0-5065 GCA_964608905.1 uncultured bacterium
GCCCGGGCCTCCCGCCGCCGCGGTGTCTGCCCCGGCCCCGCCGGCGGCGACCCCGTCCGCGGCGCCACTCGCAAGCGAACCCGCCCAGGGCGACGCCGGTTCACCGCGCGCCCAGGCGCGCAGCACGGGCCGCGACTCGCCGGCGACGAACTCCACGTTCTCGATGCGGTTGCGGCCGGCGTTGCGCCGCGCCCGCTCGACGGCGTCGGTCACCGACTCCACGCCCACCACGCGCGCGGCGGAGCGCGCCAGCAGCAGCGTGAGCGTTCCGGTGCCGCAGTAGAGGTCGAGCGCGGTCTCGTGCGGCCGGAGCGCCGCCGCCTCGAGCGCCGCGGCGTAGAGGGCCTCGGCCTGGCGGCTGTTGGTCTGCAGGAAGGTGTTGGCGGTGGCCTCGAACTCCAGCCCGAGCAGCCGCTCGACGACGACGCCGTCGCCGACGAGCGCGCGCTCCTCCTCGCCGAAGGCCACGTTCGAGCGCGAGGGGTTGAGCAGCAGCGTGACGGTGCGCACCTCGTCCGACAGCGCGGCGACGGCGCGCGCCCACTCGTCCAGCCCGGGCACGGCGTCGCTCGCCGCGACGAGGTGCACGCCGCACTGGCCGGTGTGCGGCAGGTGCCGCACGGTGAGGTAGCGCACCACGCCCTCGTGGCGCCGCGGGTGGTAGGCGCGCCAGCGGTGCTCGCGGGCGAAGCGCCGGGTCAGCCGCACGATCTCCACGGTGAGCGTGCTGGGCAGCTCGCAGGTCTCGAGCGCGAAGACGCTCTCGAATGTGCCGCGCTCGTGCAGGCCGAGCACGGGCGCGCCGTCGGCGTCGGGGTGGAAGCTGAACTCCATCTTGTTGCGGTAGCCGGTGGTCACCGGCGCGGGGCGGATGGCGCGCACGGGCGGCTCGGCGATGCCGCCGAGGTGCTGCAGGGTCTCGCGCACCTGCCGCTCCTTGAGCGCGAGCTGGTCGGCGTAGCCGAGGTCGAGGAAGCGGCAGCCGCCGCAGACGCCGGCGGTGAAGTGGGGGCAGGGGGCCGCCACCCGCCGCCCGGAGGGCCGCTCGACGCGCTCGAGCCGGGCCTCGGCCCAGGAGCGCTTCACCCGGGTGATGCGCGCGGTCACGCGGTCGCCGGGCAGCCCGCGGTCCACGAACACGACCCGGCCCTCGTGCCGGGCGAGGGCCTTCCCGCCCAGCGCGACGTCGGTGACCTCGAGTTCTGACAGTTCGTTGACTTTCATGGCCCTGGGATGCCGTGAAATCACCGGCGGGAGGAAACCTTCCAGCGCCTCGGCGTGTCCAACCCGATGGACCGTCGTCCGGCGGAACCGATTCGGGACGCTAGCACAGGAGGAGGGGGCATGCGACAGAACGTGGCACGCGTGGCGCATCTCGCGCTCATCGCCGGGCTGCTGCTCGTCGCCGGCGCCGCGGGCGTGGACATCGCCCGGGCGGCCGACGACGCGCAGCAGCCCTGGCTCGGTGTGTACATGCAGGAGATGTCGGATGATCTCCGCGACGGCTTCGACTACGACGGGCCGGGCGGCGTGATCGTGAGCCGCGTGGTCCGCGGCAGCCCGGCCGAGAAGGCGGGCCTCGAGCGCGACGACGTCATCGTGCGGCTGAACGGGCGGCTGGTGGACTCGCCGTCCGAGCTGACCGAGATGGTCGCCGAAGCGGGCGTGGGGCAGCGGGTGAGCGTGCAGGTGTTCCGCGAGGGCTCGCACCGCACCCTCGGCGTGACCCTCGGCAAGCGGCCGGCGGGCGCGGCCGCCCCCGAGCGCGAGATCGAGGTCGAAGTCGAGGTGCCCGATGCGCCGGCGGCGCCGAAGGCCCCGAAGGCCGTCTGGGTCCCCAAGGCGCCCAAGGCGCCGAAGGCCCCGAAGGAGGCCGTGGAGCGCATCGTCATCAAGCGCCCGGGGCGCACGATCGAGATCGACGGCATGGACCTGGAGCATCTCGAGGGACTCCGCGGGCTCCACGGCCTCGAGGGATTCAAGGGGCTGGACGTGCTCCGCGACATGGACCCCTCCGGCGCGAGGCCGTTCGTCATGATGGCCGGCCGCGGCCGCCTGGGCGTGCGGGTCGAGCCGCTCAGCCCGGCGCTGGGGGACTACTTCGCCCTCAAGGACGGCAAAGGCGCTCTGGTGCTTGAGGTTCTGAAGGACCGCCCGGCCGAGAAGGCCGGCCTCCTGCCGGGGGACGTCATCACCCGGGTGGACGACAAGGCGGTCACGAATAGCGTGGACCTCGTGGACGCCCTGCGGGGTAAGGAGGGCAAGGTCGCGCTGCGGGTCGTGCGCCACGGCACGCCGCGCACCATCGAGGCCACGCTCGACGAGCCCGGGCCCACTTGGGTGGAGAAGCCCGGCACGCCGTCGGACGAAGGCCCCGGGGTCCGGAAGCGGATCGTCGTGCGCCCGACGGAGCGCGGCGACCTGCGGCACGAGCTGGACCGGTTGAAGCAGGAGCTCGAGAAGCTGCGGCAGCAGCTCGAGCAGGAGTCGGAAGAGGGGGACGAGTAGCAGGGAGTCAGGGGGAACGCGCGACCGGGCGGGCGATCGATCCGACCCGCGATACCGAGGAGGAAGCCGAGAGGGGTGTCCGTTCGGGCGGGAAGGTGCAGCGCGACGTCCCGCCCCGGTTGCGCAGAAGAGGCCCGGCCCATCCACGCCGGGCCTTCTTCGTTGCCGCGCGACGCGTCCCGGTCGAGGCGGCGCGGGTCCGGCCGGGGCCCGGGCGGCGAAGGCGGGCGGCTCCCCCACGCACCCGGGGACAGGCTCCCGCTCGCCGCAGGCGCGGCCCCCGAGCGGCGGTGCCCGCTTCGCCCGCGCCCGTCCGCGGAATGGCCTCCCTCGCGCGGGCGCGCCCCACGGCCGCGCCCGCCGCGCCTAGGCTCCGTGGCGCCCACTCTCGTCCCACCTGACCCACCGCAGCACCCGGAGGAGACTCGGATGAAGGCCGCCCGGCCGTGGATCGTGGCCCTGACCTCGGTCACCCTCATCGCCCTCGAACTGGTCTGGACCCGACTCTTCTCGGCGGAGTTCTTCTACACCTTCGCCTTCCTCGCGCTCTCGCTCGCCGTGCTCGGGCTCGGGCTCGGCGCGCTCGCCCTGCGCCTGGTGCCCGCGTTCGACCAGGAGCGGCGCCTGCCGCTGCTGCTGGCGCTCACGGCGGTCACGGCGCTGGTCGGACCGCCGATCGTGTTCCGCCTCGGCATGGACTTCGCGCTGCTCTTCAGCCAGTGGCACATGGCGGCGCGGTTCGTGCTCGTCCTGGTCCTGCTGGGCCTTCCGTTCTTCTTCGGCGGCATGGCGCTCACGTCCGTCTTCAAGCACGACAGCGCCGACATCCCACGGCTCTACATGGCCGACCTGCTGGGCGCGGGCTTGGGCGTGGTCGCGGCGATCGTCGCGATGAACGCGCTGGGCACGCCGGCGGCGGTGGCGTGGATCCCCCTGCCGGCGCTGGTGGCCGCCGTCGTCGCCGACGGCCGGCGGGGCGGGGTCGTCCTGGTGGCGATGTGGCTCCTGATGGCGTCGCTCGCCGGCGAGCGCGCGGAGCGGCTGCTCGAGGCGGGGCGCGAGGAGCGCGCGCCGGTCGTCTACAAGCACTGGGACGCCATGGCCAAGATCAAGGTCTACGACTACGAGGGCCAGGCGCGCGGCATCAACATCGACAACGTGGCCAACTCGCCGGTGCTGCCGTTCGACGGCGACTGGGCGGCGCTGGGCCGCGACAGCACCTACCAGCGCTGGGCCATCGACGTGGGCTGGCTGGTGGACCGCTTCCCGCGCTGCCGGTTCCTCTCGCTCGGCGCGGGCGGGGGCGCCGACGTGCTGCAGGCGCTCGAGAAGGGCGCGGCCGAGGTGCACGCGGTCGAGGTCATCCCGCACGTCAACCGCATGATGACCGTGGGCGACCCGGCGGGCTACGTGGTGCGCGACTCGACGACGCAGGACTCGGCTGGGAACGTGGTCACCTGCGCCGCCTACAGCGGCCACCTCTACCGCGACCCGCGGGTGAAGGTGGTCACCGAGGACGCCCGCACCTACGTGCGGCGCCACCGCGGCTCCTTCGACGTCATCTATTCGCTCAGCTCGAACACCTGGGCCGCCCTGGGCTCGGGCGCGTTCGCGCTGGCCGAGAACTACCTCTTCACCACCGAGGCGTTCCGCGACTACTGGCGCGCCCTCTCGGACGGCGGGTTCCTGTCGCTCGAGCACCAGATGTACATGCCGCGGCTGGTGAGCGAGGCGCTCGACGCCCTGCGCCGCGAGGGCGTGGCGCGACCGGAGGAGCACATCGCCGTCTACCGCCTGCCGCAGATGCGCCGGCACGTGCTGCTGCTCTCGAAGCGGCCGCTCACCGACGAGATCCGGCAGCGGGCCTACGGGCCGCTGCCGGGCCCGCGCCAGACACCGATGCACCTGGTCTACCCGGCGCCGGACTCGCTGCGCGGGCGGATCATCAACCAGGTCGTCACCCGCGGCTGGCGCGCGGTGGCCGACACCGCCCGCGTGGCCCTGTCGCCGTGCACGGACGACCGGCCGTTCATCGCGCAGATGGGACTGTGGCGGAACCTCACGCGCGAACGCCTGGCCAGGGTGAGCCCGTACGACGACCTCGCCGGCCTGCCCATCTCGCAGCTCATCCTCGCCCTGATCGTGGCCGTCACGCTGCTGCTCGCGCTGCCGCTGGTGCTGCTGCCCTACGCGACCAGCCGCGAGAAGCTGCCGGCGGCGGGCTGGCTCTACTTCCTGCTCGTCGGCATGGCCTTCATGGCGGTGGAGGTGGTGCTCATCCAGCGCTACACGCTGCTCCTCGGCGCGTCCGTCTACAGCACGGCCACCGTGCTGCTGACGCTGCTGGTGGCGGCGGGCCTGGGCAGCCGGCTCGCCGAGCGCGTGCCGGCCCGCGCCGCCTTCCTCGGCATCCTCGGCTGGCGGCTGCTCGAGGCGTTCGTGCTGCCGTTCGCGACCGCGGCGCTGGGCGGCCTGCCGGTCGGCGCGCGCATCGCGGCGGCGGCGGCGCTGGTCGCGCCGCTCGGCTTCTTCATGGGCATGCCGTTCCCTGTCCCTT
>CAZSQE010000183.1:0-5036 GCA_964608905.1 uncultured bacterium
CTCCACGGCCAGGCGCTCGCGGCGGCGCGGCTGCTTCGGGTCCACCGACGGCTCCTCGGCGATGGCCACCATGCTGGTGCGCCGGCTGACGATGCGGTGCCGCAGGGCGACCTGCTCGATGCGCTCCAGCAGCCCGTTCCGGCGCGGATCCACCGACAGCTCGACCTCCAGGTCCGCCACGGCCTCGCGCCCGAACAGGGCGCCGATGGGCAGCGGGGTCGAGGCCGATCCCTCCGCCCCGGCCGCCGGCACGTCGAGCTTCGTCTTCCACTCCCCCGCGGCCCCGGCCAGCCTGCCGGTCACGACGACCGTCCCGCCGGCCGCGCTCAGCTCGAGGGGCACGACGAGCGGCTGGCCGGCGAAGACGTCCCGGACCGTTCCGCGGACGTGCTCCATCACGGCGGTCCCGGTGATGGCCAGGTCGGTCAGCACCGGCCGGGCCGTGGCCGCGCCCAGCCGCTTCGCCGCCGCGTCCGCGGTCGCCTCGTCGGACACGATCAGCTCCACGCCGCGCCCGGCCCGCGCCGCGCCGGCGACGAGGGTGCGATTCGGGGCCGCGCCGATGCCCACGGCGTGCAGGCGCACCCCCTGCTGCGTCCCCCGGCCGATCCGCCCGACGACGCCGGCCTCGAAGCCGATGTAGCCGTCGGTCACGAGCACGACCTGCCGCTGCGCGTCCTCGCGCAGCGACCGGAGCGCCTCGTCCACGGCGTGCAGCATCTCCGTGCCGCCGCCGGCCTGCAGCCGGCCCAGCGCCCGCAGCGCCGCCTCCAGGCTCTCCTCGCCGAGGGCGACCAGCCCGTCCGTCAGCTTCTCCACCCCCATCGCGAAGGCGAGCAGCTCGAAGCGGTCGCCCGGCTCGAGGCCGCGCAGCAGCTCGCCCACGACCCGCTGGGCCAGCGACAGCGGTGCGCCACCCATCGACCCGCTGGCGTCGATCAGCACGGTGACGTCGCGGTGGAACGCGGTCTTCGGCGCGGCCGGCGGCGCGACGGTCAGGAGCCCGTAGCGACCTCCGTCGCCCGCGAGGCCCCTGCCCTCCACCAGCCGCACGCCCACCTCGCCCGTGCAGGCGTCCCAGCGCACGGCGATGTCGCGGTTGAGCCGCTGGCCGGCCTCGAAACGCACGAGCGTGCCCGCCTCGGCCGCCTCGCACACGACCTCGTGGCCGGGCGCGGCGATGCCGGCCGCGGCGGCGGTGGCGTCGGCGATCAGCAGCTCCAGCTCGACGCGCGTGGGGATGCCGCCCGAGCCGTCGCGGTCCGCGTCCAGCTTGCCCGCGTCGCCGACCCGCCCCGGCGCGCCCTCGTAGCGCGTGCCGACCACGGTCGGGAAGCGGTACTCCCACTGCGGCGCCGCGCCGTCCACCCCGGTGAGGAACGCCAGGGGCTGCAGCACCTCGATCGTGACCTCGACGTCGGTCTTGCCGGGCACGTTGCCGAGCCGCTGGGTGAACGTGTCCGCCCGCTCCTGCTCGAGCAGGCCGGCGGTGCGCCCCTCGTAGAGCGCCTTGCGGTAGTCGGCCTCGGCCTTCTCGCGCGGCTCGACCTCGCCGCGGATGACCTTCTCGCCGATCCGCACGACGTAGCCGAGCACGGCCCCGTCGGCCGGCAGGGGCATGGTGTAGACGACCTCGAGCGCCTCCTCGTGGGGGTTCCGGAAGCGCTGGACGAGCCGGGTCAGGGCGATGCCGCCCTCGGCGCGGCCTTCGATCCGCGCGGACTCGAGCGGGTAGGCCTTGCCGTCCACCGCGACGAGCTGCGGGCCCCGCGGGGCGGTGACTTCCACGATCGGCGGCTGCATTCCTCTTCCCTCCTCCGTCTGCTGCCGCGGGCCGGCGCCGGGGGCTCCAGGCGCCTCCAGGACCCGGGCTACATCCCCCTATGTCGCGGAGGCGAGGTTCGATGACATGGCACCCGGACGGTCAGGCCGGGCGGGCCGGGTCCGCCTCCCCCGCCCCCGGCGCCGGGCCGGGTCGCAGCAGGGCGGGGCGGGCGGCGAGCAGCAGCCCCCAGGCCAGCAGCGGCAGGGCGGAGATCCACACCGCGTTCGTCGGGCCGACCGCCTGTCCCACCGCGCCGGAGCAGAGGCTGGCGATGGGCATCATGCCCATGAAGGCCATCACGTAGAGGGCCATGATGCGGCCGCGCAGCCCGCGCGGCGCCGCCACCTGCATCGAGGTGTTGGCCAGCGAAGTGGCGCCCAGCAGCGCCGCCCCGGCCAGCGCCGAGAACAGGAGCATCAGCGGCAGCCGGCGCGAGAGCGCGAAGGCGACGAGCAGCAGGGCCAGCGCGGCGAGGGTGGACGGGATGACGCGCTCGCGCCGGAGGCCGGCGGGCAGGGCCGCCACCACGAGGGCGCCGGCCACGGCCCCCAGCCCGTTCGCCGCCATGACGAACGCCACCGGGCGCGACAGCTCGGCCCCGGTGAGCCCGAGCGCGGCGCTGACGACCGCGGGCAGCAGCACCATGTAGGGGAAACCGAACAGCACCGTGAACGCGGTGGTCAGCACGAGCATGCCGACGGCGCGGTCGCGCCGCGCGTGGCGCACGCCGGCGGTGAGCTGCCGCCAGGGGCCCTCGCCGCCGGCGCCGGCCGGCCCGGCCGAGTCCGGCGCGTGGCGGCCGTGCGTGCGCATCGCCAGCAGCGCGGCGATCACGAACAGGAAGCTGGCCGAGTTGACGAAGAAGACCTCGCCCATGCCGGCGCCGGCCAGCACCAGCCCGGCGGCCAGCAGCGGCCCGAGCAGGCGCGAGGCCTGGAACTGCGCCGAGGTGAGCGCGATGCCGTTCATGAGCAGCTCGCGCGGCACCAGGTCGGGCATGAGCGACTGGAAGGCGGGGGCCTGGAAGGCCATGAACGTCCCGGCGACCAGGCCGAGCGCGCACACCCACGCCAGCGAGGTGACCGGGTCGTGCGGGCCGAGCCGGCCGGTGTTGTAGAGCAGCCCGAGCGCCGCCGCCTGCGCCAGCAGCACGACCTGGATGAGGACCAGCATGCGGCGGCGGTCCACGCGGTCGGCGATGGCCCCGGCCGGCAGGGCGAGGAAGAGCGTGGGGATGCCGCTCAGGAAGCCGACCAGCCCGAGGTCGAAGGACGAGCGCCGGAAGCTGAACACCACGATGCTGAACGCGTACATCTGCATCCAGGTGCCGACGTTGCTGACCAGCGAGCCGGCCCAGAAGAGGCGGAAGTCGCGGTGGCGGAACGACTCGAACATGCCGCCGGGCCGCTAGACGATGCCGCCCACGTAGGCGCCGTCGCGCATCAGCTCCGTGACGCGGCCGTCCGGGTCCAGCAGGTCCACGCGCGCCGGCACGACACGCGGCTGCAGCCCCGGCAGGTAGATGCGGTCGATGTGCACCACCGCCTCGGGCTTCGAGAAGCGGGCCGCGCCGACCTGGCCGCCGAAGTGGTCGCTGCGCCCGAAGGCGATGTGCAGGCCGAGCTTCTCGTCGAGCAGGATCTCGCCGCACGGCTCGACCCCCAGCTCCGCCAGCACGCCGAGGCCCAGCTCGGCCAGGTTGCCGTAGGCCGGCTCGGCGGCGAGCCAGCGCGCCTGCTCGGCGGCGGCCTCCGCCACGCCGGTGGCGCGCACGGCGACGTTGTGCTCGACGGTGAAGAGCACGACCTCGTCGCCGAACTGCACCGGCAGCGTGCCGGCCGAGCGGCTCGGGTCGCCCGCGACCTCGCCCTCGTAGGGCACGATGTAGGCCTCGCCGGAGGGCAGGTTCCCGGCGGTGCCCGGCTGGTCGATGATGCCGTCGGAAGCGTGCGCGGTGCGGTGGCGCAGGTCGAGCGTGAGCGCGTGCGACTCGCGGCCGTCCACGACGAAGACGAAGCGCGCCTCGGCGGCGCGGTCGAGCAGGCCCTTCATCACGGCGACGCGGCGGCGCACCTCGCCGTAGTCGAGGCGCAGCGCCGGGATCATGCCGGCGGTGAAGCCGGGCATGGTGGCGGCGCGGAAGCCGAAGCGCCTGCCCAGCAGCTTGAGCGGCGCGGTGGCCGAGAACTGGGTCGGGGCGATGAGCACGGAGTGGCCGGCGAGCACGTCGTCCAGCGGCACCGCCGCGCCCTCCTCGAGGTCCGCGGCCGACGCGGGCGGACGCTCCACCAGCCAGACCTTCGCCGGCAGGTCGCCGTTGTTCGTGCCCACGTTGGGGTAGACGACCAGGCTCACGTCCATGCCCAGCGCGGCGCGGGCGCCCCGCAGCTCGTCCGCCCAGCCGGCGGCCATCGCGCGGCGCTCGCGCCACTCGGGGCGGTCGGGCACGCGCGCGTCGGGCAGGTCCACGAGGATGCCGACGCGGCGGTCGGCAGGCGTGACAGCGAAGACGCGCCGGATCAGCGCGATCAGCTCGTCGGCCTTCAGTCTCTCGTTCATCGCGGGCTCCAGGTCGGTGCGGGACAGGCTCTTGCCGCCGGGTCGGGAGGGCTGCCGGGACAGCCTACCACGCCGGCGGCGCGGCTGGGCTATGCTGCCGGCCATGAGCATGACCGCCCCGACCGACGGTGCCGGCGCCCCCGCCACGGCCGAGCCCCGCGTGGACGGGGTGGCCATCGTCTACCGGCTCTACGACGTCGGCTACGAGATCCACCTCGACCGCGTCGCCGAGCTGCTGGCCGGCAGCGTGCCGGAGCGGCCGCGCCTGGTGCGCGGCGGCGCGCAGTCCATCCACATCCCCAACCCGCCGGTCAGCGCCGTCCTCGGCAGCGAGACGGTGACGGTCGCCGGCGCGCCGCGCGAGGTCGAGTTCGCCGCCCGCGTCTTCGATTTCGGCGTGGTCTCGCTGCGGGCGCGCCTCACGGCCCCGCCCGACCTGCCCTGGAGCGACTTCGTCGCGCTGGGCACGGCGGTGGCGGCCGCGCCGGAGTGGGCGGAGACCTTCGCGCGGGTGCGCGAGCGGCTGCTCGAGCGCATCGCCCCGACCATCGAGCGCGGTGGCGAGGCGCCGGTGACCGAGGACTACGTGGTCTTCCGCGTGAACCGTCTCGCCGACGCCGCCGGCGCGCGGCTGCCGGCCGAGGCCCTGCGC
>CAZSQE010000184.1:0-1988 GCA_964608905.1 uncultured bacterium
CGCCGGTGCCGCTCGGCCAGCTGGACCTGCCGCTCCCGGTGGGCCAGCGGCCGGAGGCGAGGCCCCGGCCGAAGGAGGCGAAGCCGAAGCCGGCGCCGGCCGCGGACGGACCGCCGCGCGAGGTGCCGACCGAGGCGTTCCCGTCGGTGAGCCTGCTGTCGCAGCCCATCCAGCTCGAGGACATCATCACCACCGAGGAGCTGCAGACCGAGGCCGACCTGCTGGTGGCCAAGCTCGCCGACTTCGACATCCAGGGGCGCGTCACCGAGATCCATCCCGGCCCGGTGGTCACGACCTTCGAGTTCGAGCCGGCGCCGGGCGTGAAGGTCAGCCAGATCGTCTCGCGCGAGGACGACCTGGCCATGGCCCTGCGCGCCCAGCGCATCCGCATCCTGGCGCCGATCCCGGGCAAGGCCGCGGTCGGCGTGGAGATCCCGAACCGCCGCCGGCGCACCGTCTACCTGCGCGAGGTGCTGACGTCGAGCCAGTACGAGACGAGCACGGCGGCGCTCAAGGTGCCGCTCGGCGTGGACGTGGTCGGGCAGCCGTTCATCGCCGACCTGACCAAGATGCCGCACCTGCTGGTGGCCGGCGCGACCGGCTCGGGCAAGAGCGTCTGCCTGAACGCCATCATCACCGGGCTGCTCTTCCAGCATGGACCGGAGACGCTCAAGTTCGTGATGGTGGACCCCAAGATGCTCGAACTGTCGGCCTACAACGGCATCCCGCACCTGGTGCTGCCGGTCATGACCGAGGCCAAGAAGGCGAGCCGGGCGCTGCGCTGGGCGGTGGGCGAGATGGAGACGCGCTACAAGCTCATGGCCAAGTGCGGCGCCCGCAACATCGCCGGCTACAACGAGAAGATCGCGGCCGGGTTGGTGCCGGCCGAGTTCGACGAGCGCCGCGACAAGGAGGTGCCGCCGGACAGGCTCTCCTACGTGGTCGTGGTGGTGGACGAGCTGGCCGACCTCATGCTCACCGCCCCGCAGGAGATCGAGGAGCCGGTGGCGCGCCTGGCGCAGATGGCGCGCGCCGTCGGCATCCACCTGCTGCTCGCCACGCAGCGACCGTCGGTGGACGTCATCACCGGCGTCATCAAGGCGAACTTCCCCTCGCGCATGGCCTTCCAGGTGGCCTCGAAGACCGACTCGCGCACCGTGCTCGACATGAACGGCGCTGAGAACCTGCTCGGCAACGGCGACATGCTCTTCATGCCGGCCGGCCGGCCCGAGCCCTACCGCATCCACGGCGCCTACGTGTCCGAGGAGGAGACGGCGCGGGTGGTCGAGTTCTGGACGGCGAAGGCGGTGGCGGGCGTGCGCGCGCCGCTGGCGACCGGCATCGAGACCGTCGAGGAGACGAACGGCGACGACGACGAGGCCGCCTCGTTCGACGACGAGCTGATCCGCGAGGCCGCCCGCCTCGTGGTCTCGCACCAGCAGGGATCGACCTCGCTGCTGCAGCGTCGGCTCAAGGTGGGCTACTCCCGGGCCGGCCGGCTCATGGACCAGCTCGAGCAACTGGGCGTGGTCGGGCCCTTCCAGGGCAGCAAGGCGCGCGACGTGCTGGTGGACGAGCGCTGGCTCGAGGACAACCTCGCGTGACGCCGTCCGCACCCACGCTGGCCTTCGTCACCCTCGGCTGCCCCAAGAACACGGTGGACTCCGAGCACATGCTCGGCCTGCTGCTCGAGGCCGGCTTCCGCACCGTGGCCGACCCGGCCGCGGCGGACGTGGCCGTGCTCAACACCTGCGCCTTCCTGCAGAGCGCGGTGCGCGAGTCGAAGGCGGCCATCGCCGAACTGGTCGAGGCCAAGGCCCACGGCGGCCCGCGGCGCATCATCGTCGCCGGCTGCCTCGCCCAGCGCGCCGCCGGCGAACTGCTCGAGGAGTTCCCCGGGGTGGACGCGGTGCTGGGCACCGGCCGCTGGAGCGAGGTGGCCCACGTGGCGGCGCGCCTGCTCGCGGACGGGAGGGAGCGGCCGCTGC
>CAZSQE010000184.1:1998-5021 GCA_964608905.1 uncultured bacterium
CTGCTGGTCGGCGAGCCGGGCGGCGCGCTCGCCTCGCCGGCGCCGCGGCCGCTCTCGACGCCGCCGCACCTCGCCTACCTCAAGATCTCCGAGGGCTGCGACCAGCGCTGCAGCTTCTGCGTCATCCCGCGGCTGCGCGGCCGCCAGCGGAGCCGCCCGCTGGACGAGGTCGTCGCCGAGGCGCGCCGACTGGCCGCCGGGGGCGTGCGCGAGCTGAACGTCATCGGCCAGGACACCACCGCCTGGGGCGCCGACCTGCCCGACCGCCCGGCGCTGGCCGACCTGCTCGAGGCGCTCGACGCGGTCGAGGAGCTGACCTGGGTCCGCGTCCTCTACACCTACCCGCGGCGCTGGAACGAGCGCCTCGTCCGCACCTGGGCCGGCGCGCGGCGGGTGGTGCCCTACGTGGACCTGCCGCTGCAGCACGTCGCCACCGGCCCGCTGCGCGGCATGGCCCGCGGGCTGACCGGCCCGGCCACCCGGACGCTGGTGCGGCGCATCCGCGAGGGCATCCCCGGGGTGACCCTGCGCACCACCTTCATCGTCGGCTTCCCCGGCGAGACCGAGGAGCACTTCGCGGAGCTGCTCCGCTACGTCGAGGAGGAGCCGTTCGAGCACCTGGTCGTCTTCCCCTTCGAGCGCGAGCCGGGGACGCCGGCCTGGGACATGACCCCGCGGGTGCCGCTCACCGTGCGCCGGGCCCGCCGGGCCCGGCTGCTCGAGCGGCAGCAGCAGCTGGCCCGGGTCCGCAACGCCCGCCGGGTGGGGGAGCGGGTCACGGTCATGATTGACGGCCCGGCCGGGCGCAATCAGTATGCAGCCCGCACCGCGGGCTCCGCGTTTGAAGTGGACGGGGGCGTGGTGGTAGAAGGCGAGGGGCTCGTGCCCGGGACCCTCGTCGAGGTGCGCGTGACGGGGGCGGCGGCGTACGACCTGTTCGCGCGGGCCGAGACGGCGGGGCCCTACCTTCAACTCGTGAAAGGGACGGCGTGATGCGTTCGCGACTCGCGATGGCGCTGCTCGGGCTGGCCGTGCTGGCCGCCCCGGCGGAGGCGAAGACCTTCAAGTACGCCGCCGGGCCCAAGCCGGCCACGGACACGACCTTCGCCGTCTCCGAGGTGGAGATCACGCCCATCGTGCGCAAGCGCGGGCCGAAGGTGCCGGCGACCAACTTCCAGGTCCTCACGCTGGTCGCCAACACGGCCTTCACGAACGCCCTGCGCGGCGCTCCCGTCGACAGCGGCTCGCACGTCGTGCTGGCCCCGGCCGAGAGCCACCCGCTCAACATGGTGGTCGAGCACGCGGTGCTGCGCGAGCTGGCGCGGCGCGGCGTGACCGCCACGGTGCGGCGCAGCATCCTGAGCGAGGACAGCCTGGCCGCCCATTCGCCCGGCGGCGACCCGCTGCTCGAGTACCAGCTGGCCACCGCGCGGGTCTCGTACCTGCGCCTGGTGGGCTGGCTGCCGTTCTCGGGGCGCGTGAAGATCGAGCGCCAGTCGCTGGTCGAGGGCGCGCTCACCCTGCGCGATCCCCGCACGGCCAACGTGCTGTGGACGGGCGGGGCGTCCTACAACCTGCTCGACGCCTTCCCGCGCGACCGCCTCGCCCTGGTCGAGGACGAGCGCTACAGCGACCTCAAGAGCCCCCCGCCGACCCGCAACGTGGACAAGGTGTTCGAGCCGATCGTCGTCGTCGCCGTGGTGGGCGGTCTCGTGGCCCTGTTCTTCCAGAACCGCCCGTGACGGCCCGCCCGGCATCCCCGCGGCCCCGGGCTCGGTGGCCGCGGCTCGCGCTCTTCGCCGCCCTGGCCGGCCTGCTGGCCGGCTGCGGCGCCAGCACCATCCCCGCGGTCCACTCCGAGCCGGAACGACTGGCCCACGGCCGCCGCGCGCTGCACGACCAGCAGTACAACGTCGCCATCGAGCTGCTGAAGAGCTACGTCGCCAACAACTCGGGCGGGGCCGACGTGGACCAGGCGATCGAGATGCTGGGCGAGGCCCACCTGCGCACCAGGGAGTGGGCCGAGGCCCAGAGCCAGTTCGAGCGCCTGCTGCGCGACTACCCGGAGAGCGACTCGGCGGCCTCCGGCTCGTTCCACCTGGCCGAGGCGCTGTGGGGGCAGTCGCGCGGCTCGGACTACGACCAGGAGTTCACGCGCAAGGCGCTCGAGCAGTACCAGACCTACCTCGGCGCCTACCCCGGGCACCGGCTCAACGGCGCGGCCGGGATGAGCATCCAGCGCGCCTACGAGCGGCTGGCCGACAAGCTGGCGGACGCCGGCGAACTGTACGTGAAGATGCAGCGCACCGGCCCGGCCCGCATCTACTTCCAGCGCGTGCTCGAGGAGTACCCGACCACCGCGGCCGTGGCCCGGGCCGAGCTGGGGCTGGCGTTGGCGGACGCGCGCGACGGCAAGCACGACGCGGCGATGGCCGCGCTGCGCGAACTGGCGGGCCGCTACGCCGGGCAGCCGGCGGGCCGGCGCGCCGCCAGGGAGCTCGCGCGGCTCGAGCGCCAGGCCCGCAAGCAGAAGTAGCCCCATGCGGCGCATCGGCGTCTTCGGCGGCACCTTCGACCCGCCGCACCTCGGCCACCTGGCCATGGCCGAGTGGGCCTGGGCGCGGCTGCGCCTCGACCGCGTGCTGTTCGTGCCGGCGGCCCTGCCGCCGCACAAGCTCGGACGCCGCCTGAGCGGGCCCGAGCACCGGCTGGCGATGACGCGGCTGGCGGTGCGCGGCAACCCCGCCTTCGCCGTCTCCGACCTCGAGGTCCGGCGGACCGGGCCCTCGTTCACCCTCGACACGCTGCGCGCGGTGCGCGCGCGCCATCCCGGCGCCCGGCTGTTCCTGCTCATGGGCGCCGACAGCCTCGCCGACTTCCCGGCCTGGCGCGAACCGGCGGCCATCGCGCGGCTGGCGACGCTGGTGGTGGCGGCACGGCCCGACCGCCGGCGGGCGGCGCGCCCGGCGCGGCTGCCGCGGGGCGCGCGGGTCGTGCGGCTCGACAACCCGCTGGTGGACGTC
>CAZSQE010000185.1:0-5017 GCA_964608905.1 uncultured bacterium
GGCCCGGGCGCTCGCCGAGCGCGCCCTGGCCGCGGGCACCGCGCGGGCCTCCATCTACCGCGCCACGCTGGCCGAGGTGGATTCGGGCCTGTGCCGGCGGCCGTAGGCCGCACGGACCCCGCCGCCGGGGCGCCGGCGTCTACCGCGACTTCCCGCGGCTCTGGCCCGGGGCGTTCTTCTTCGCCTTCCGCTCGTGTTCCTGCTTCAGCTCCCGTTCGTGTCCCCGATTCGACCCGGCCAGGGCATGCATGTGATCCAGGGACCCCTGGGCGCCGGCCTTCAGCTCGTGGAATTCCCTGGACCCGGGCTTGATCCCCAGGCTCTTCGCCATCACGCCCCATCCCCGGCCCTGGTTCTTCCTGTATTCCCCCGCGACGGAGAGAACGGGGCGACCGCTCGCCCTGGCAAGGGCGGTGGCCATGAAGAGGTCCCCGGCTCCGAGGCCGTACGTGTCCCTCGCCTGCCGGATCTCCCGCTCCGGGACGCCATACCTGGAGCTGAGTTGCTCGACCAACCCACCCGGATCGGCCTTCGCTTCGTTGCCGAGACTCCCGAGCGTGGCATCGAGCTGCCTGTCCCCGGTGCCGCCTCCCGGCCTGGAACCCCCGCCGTGGGCAACGCCGGCAACCAGAAGGAGACCCATCGCTGCCATCAGGACTCTTCTCATCTTGTCCTCCCTTCAAGCGGTTCACTCGTGGCAAATCTCGAACTCGAGGCAAGGAGGCGGTTCCCGCCTGGCAGCTCGGGATCGCCCCCGTCACACAAGAGCAGGTTGCGTGCCGCTTCCGGTCGAAGGCGACCACGTCCGCAAGCTCCGCCCCGCACGCGTCCTCGCCGGCCCCGCCCGAACGCTTCCTGTCTTGTAGGACCGGCCCGGCTTTGTAGAAACCTCCCCCGCCGGCTCGGTCGAGGACCTCCGTGCGGACACCGGCCGGGACGACGGCGCAAGCAGCCATTCCGCTCGTCCGCAGCGGATTCGCCACGCGCAGGCCCTTGCCCCGCCGACTGGCACCATTCGTGCGCACGTGCCGTGGCGGCAGGGCACGAAGGTGGCCGCGGAACCCGACCATCGCTTCGCGGCACACCGCGGGAATCAGGTCCCCCCGGGACGGCGACCAGCCGGGAGTCGCCTTGTGGCCTCGCCACCCGCTCGGCCGACAGGCGATCCTCGTACTCGAACAGTAGACGGGAAGGTCCCATGTTCACTGCTCACACACTCCGGCGCGCATTGGGTCTCACTTTCCTGGCTCTCCTGGCCGGCGTGCTCGCCCCGGCCGCCTCTGCCGCCGCCACGGATCCCCTGCCCGACGACGCCAGCATCGTGTTCCTACACCACAGCACGGGGGGCGTCATCTGGGACGCCGGCGTGCCCGCGTGGTTCGCCTCCTACAACGCGGCGCACAGCACGAGCTACGCCATCAGCGACCTGGGGGACCCGGCCGGGGACAACAATCCTTACGACTACTGGAACGTCTGGGTGAACCACGCCGGCCCGACGGCCTACCTCGGGCAATCCACGCTCGAGATGCTCACCCCGCAGCACGATGTCATCGCCTTCAAACACTGCTTCCCGGTCAGCGACATCTACGCCGACACCGGGCTGCCCGACGTCGCCTCGCCGACGAAGAAGACCGAGAACTACGAGCTCCAGTACGAGGCGCTCAAGACCAAGCTCCACTCGTTCCCGTCGAACCGCTTCGTCGTCTGGACGGGCGCCGCGCTGCTGCAGTCGGCGACCTCGGAGGAGGTGGCCCTGCGGGCCAGGGCGTTCTTCGACTGGGTGGTGAACGAGTGGGACGAGCCGGGCGACAACATCTACGTGTGGGACTTCTTCGATCTCGAGACCGAGGGCGGCATCTACCTCACGCCCGAGAACGGCAGCAGCGACTCGCACCCGAACGCCACGTTCGCCGCCGAGGTGGCGCCGCTCTTCTGCCAGCGCCTGGCGGACGTGATCCAGGGGGTGGGCGACACGGCGGGCGTCACGAGCGTTCCGGGCTCCGACGAACTCTCCCTGGCGCTGGCCGGGGCCAACCCCACGCAGGGTCCGGTGCGGCTGCGGTTCAGCCTGCCGCAGGCGGCGCGGGTGCGGCTGGGCATCTACGACACCGCGGGCCGCCGGGTCGCGGCGGTGACCGACGGCGATTCGCCCGCCGGACAGCAGGCGCTCTCCTGGGACAGCCGTGCGGCCGGCTGCAGGGCCGGGGTGTATTTCGCGCGGCTCAGGGCCGGCGACCAGGAAGCCACCCAGCGGATCGTGATCCTGGACTAGCCCCTGGGTCGGGGCGCCTGTTCCTACCTCCTGGCGGCCACCCTGCGGGGTGGCCGCACGGCTTTCGTGCGTCGGCCCGCACCGGAAGGACTTCCGCTCGGACACGGGCCGGCTTGTAGTTCGAGCGCGGCTTTGTAGGAAGCGTCGCCGCCGACAAGGTCGAGCGCGTCCGCCCGATCGCCGGCCGGGGCGACACCGGAGGCAGCCAATCCGCTCGTCCGCAACGGCTTGCAGAGGGCGCCCGCCCAGGCCGGCTGGCTGGCACCATTCATGCGCTGACGGATGTCGTGACGGCGGGGCGCGCGGGTGGACGCGGAACTCGATCCTCGTATCGCGGCGGGTCGCGGGCGGCAGTTCCCCCGAGACGACGGCCGGCCGGGATTCGCCTCGCGGCCTCGCCGTCCAGTCGTCCGACCGATGGCCGTATTTGGAGTCGTCGGCCCACCGTGCAGCGCAGGCCACGGCGATCGGCGCATCTGCGTCAACAGGAGGACCACGCATGAGACCTCGAATCCAAGACACGATCCCAGCGGCCGCGACCCGTTTCCTGACCGGGACCCTGCTGCTGGCCGTGCTGGTGGCTGCATCGGCCGACACGAGCCAGGCCGTGCAGATCATCCCCTCGATCGCCTACTCGAAGGGCATGGACTCCAACGCCGGCGACGGCAAGCTGTCCGGGGGGCTGGCGCTTCGCGCGGCCATCCTCCCGTTCCTCAGCGCCGAAGGAGCGATCAACTACCGCCAGGAGTCCTTCTTCGACGACAACCTCACGGTCCGGATGTGGCCCGTCACGGCATCGCTCTGGCTGACCCCCGTTCCACTGCTGTACGCCGGCGGCGGCATCGGCTGGTACCGCACGACCTACGACCTCGAGAGCAACGTGCTGTTCGAGGACCTGACGACGAACAACCTCGGCCTTCACCTGGGCGGCGGCGTGGCGCTGCCGCTGACACCCTCTCTCGGCCTGGATCTGGGCGGGCGCTACATCTTCATGCAGGAGGACGACGAGCTGGAGTGGCCCACGGAGTGGCCCACGGAGTTCGATCCCGATTTCTGGAGCGTGTCGCTCGGGCTGGCCATCAAGTTCTGATCCCGGTCGGCTGCCGGGGTGACATCCACCCTCAACGCAAGAGGTGACAACATGACCAGGTTCCCCAAGCCGTTCCGCTTCTGGACCATTCTCCTCATGGTCCTCTGCATGAGTTTCCTCAGCGTCCACCCGGCGATCGCCGCCCTCGCGCCCTCGACCCGGTCGGGAGTGACCACGATCGACTCGGCGCGCTCTGCCGACCTGCTGGTCGCCCAGCGCGCGCTCGAGAACCGGGTGGTGGCGCAGAAGCTGCTCGACTACGGCGTCTCGCCCGACGAGGCCCGGCTGAAGCTCGCCAGCATGTCCGACCAGGACCTGCACCGGCTGGCGACCGTCTCCGCGGGTCTGCCCAGCGGTGGTGACGGCACCGGAGCCGTCATCGGCGTCCTGGTCGTCATCATCCTGGTGATCGTCGTCCTCAAGCTCATGAACAGGAACGTCGTCGTCACTTAGGACGACCCAGCCGAGGGATCGTCACGCCCCGCATGAGAGTTCGCCGTGAGCCCGATGCTTCACCTGTACGGCCCGTGACCCGCGTGGAAGCCTCCGACTCGACTCCTCGCACTGCACCGGTTCCCGCGGGCCGGGTCACGTCGGGCGCCCGGGACACGGCCCGGTCGGCGCACAACGCGCTGCTCTGGGCCGCGGTGGTTGGGCTGGCGCTCGTGTGGGTGCTGCGCGACCTCGTGCTGCTGGTCGGGTACTCCGTCCTGCTCGCGTACGCCCTCCTTCCCGTCGTGGCGGCGCTCGAGCGGGCCTTCGGCCGGCGCGTCCCCCGGCTGTCGCGCAGCGCCGCGGCCGCCGTCGTGATGCTCGGCCTGGTCGCGGTCGTGGGCTGGCTCCTCGCCCTCGCGGTGCCGCGGCTGGCCGCACAGGCGGCGCACTTCGCCTCGGGCGCCCCCGACGCCCTGGCCCGGCTCGTCCAGGGAGCAGGGGCGTACGGCGCGGCGCATGGGCTGAGCGTCTGGCTCGATCCCGTCATCGAGGGTGTGCGCGCCAACGTTTCCGGGTTGTTCGAGGACCTGGGCGGCACGGTCGCGGGATGGGCCGGGCGGGGGCTCAGTGGCCTCGGGCAGGTGCTCGGACTGGCCCTCGTGCCGTTGTTGGCGTTCTACCTGCTGGCGGAGTCCAGGGCGGTGCAGGTGAGCGCCCTGCGTTTCGTGCCCGAGGGCGCGCATGCCGAGACCGTGCGCCTTGGCGGCGCCGTCGATCGAGCACTGCGCAGCTACGTGCGCGGACAGGCGATCGTGTGCCTGGTGATGGGCATCGCCGTGGGAGTCGCCCTCGCGCTGCTGGGCTCTCCCGTGGCGCTCCTGCTCGGGCTGCTGGTCGGCTTCGCGGAGCTGGTTCCCTTCCTGGGCTTCCTGGTGGCTGCCGTCGCCATCGCGCTCGCCGGACTGAGCGTGAGCCCGCTCCAGGCGGTGGTCGGAGTCGCGGTGTACGCCGCCATCAACTGGATGATCGGCACCTTCGTCATGCCCCGCGTGATGGGTCGCTACCTCAAGATGCACCCGTTCGTCGTCACGGTGAGCGTACTGGCGGGCACGCAGATCTTCGGCCCTGCGGGTGCTCTGCTCGCGCTGCCCGGAGCCGCGGTGCTCCAGGCGCTGGTCGGCGAGTTGGCCCCCGCGGCGCCCCAGAAGGCAGAACAGGCC
>CAZSQE010000186.1:0-5010 GCA_964608905.1 uncultured bacterium
GCCCGCGACCTCGAGGGGCTCGACGCCGTCGTGCACCTGGCGGGCGAGCCCATCGCCGCGCGCTGGACGCCGGCGCGCCGGCAGGCCATCCGCGCCAGCCGGGTGACCGGCACGCGCCTGCTGGCGGAGCGGCTGGCGGCGCTGGAGCGACCGCCCGCCGCGCTCGTCTCCGTCTCGGCCATCGGCATCTACGGCGACCGCGGCGAGGAGCGGCTCGACGAGGCGAGCCCGCCGGGCGAGGGCTTCCTCGCCGGCGTCTGCCGCGAGTGGGAGGCCGCGGCCGCGCCGGCGGCGGCGCGCGGCATCCGGCTCGTGCAGCCGCGCCTGGGCCTCGTGCTCACGCCCCGGGGCGGCGCGCTGGCCCGCCTGCTGCCGCTCTACCGGCTGGGGCTGGGCGGCCCGCTGGGCCGCGGGCGCGCCTGGTGGAGCTGGGTGGCGCTGGACGACGTCGTGGCGGTCCTCGCGCGCGCGTGCCGCGACCCCGGCCTGTCCGGGCCGGTCAACCTCACCGCCCCGGTCCCGGTGCGCAACGGCGAGTTCTCGCGCCTGCTCGCCCGCGTGCTCGGCCGCCCGGCGCTCCTGCCGGTGCCCCCGCTCGCCCTGCGCGCGGTCTTCGGCGCGATGGCCCGCGAGACGCTCCTGGCCGGCGCCCGCGTCGAGCCGGCGCGGCTCGTGGCCGCCGGGCACGCGTTCCGCTTCCCGGAGCTGGAGGGGGCCCTGCGTCACCTGCTGGGCCGCCCGGCGGCGCGCATCGGGCCTTGACGCCCTCTCGCGGGCGAGACTAGTCTGGCGCCGTGGCGATCGGGAGACTGTCGTGCCTGCTGGCGGCGCTGGTCCTGGCCGCGTCTCTGACCGGGTGTTCCTCGACCCTGCCGGGGGAGGATCCGCCGGCGCCGCCTCCGCTGCCTCCCACGAGCGAGCGGCCCGAGGGCCAGAACATCGTCAGCGGGGTCTCCGACTCCACGGCCCCCGCCCCGGGCACCGCCGGCGCGCTCTACCGCTACCGGTTCCTGCAGGTCCTGCCGGGCAGCAGCAGCTTCACCTACCAGGACCGCGACCTGTCGTTCTACTTCCGGCCCTCGCCGGAGGCGCTGTACTTCCAGGTCGAGAACCGCAAGGACCGCCCCGTGTCCATCGAGTGGGACCGCTGCGCCTTCTACAGCCCGCGCGGCGAACGCGGGGCGGTGGCGCACGCCACCACGCGCTGGGAGGACCGCTTCAGCGTCCAGGGGGCCACGCAGATCGCCGGCCTGAAGCGCTACAGCGACTACACGTTCCCGCTCGACTACCTCGTGGATTCGGGCGGCAGCGACCGGCAGCTGCGCCGCCCGCTGCTGCCCGAGGACTCCACCGCCCCGGAGTACTCGGACAAGGAGTTCGGCGTGGACCTGGTCTTCCGCATCGAGAACGAGGCGCGGACGTACTCCTTCCGCTTCAAGGTCGCCAGCGTCATACCCCTGTAGCGACCGTTAGCCCCTGTCCACCAGCTTCAGCCCCCGGCGGCGCGCGCGCGCCCGGCGCACGAGGTCGTCCAGCCCGGCCGCGGCGAACAGCACCACCAGCGGCTCGACGGGCAGGCGCATGCGCAGCGAGCCGAAGAAGACCACGGCCAGCGCGCTGAAGTAGAGGATCACCCACAGGCCCAGCGACTGGAACCAGCGCCGCGGGCCGCGCAGCGACACCCCCGCGCCCCACAGCGCCAGCGGCAGCGCGAGCACGGACCACAGCAGCAGCGGGTCCACCGCGCGCCGCAGGCGCTCCAGCGGCGAGCCCGCCGCCGACCACGAGCCGGTGGTCCCGGCCTCGGCGTGCAGCCGCCAGAAGCGGGCCAGCTTCGCCGCCGCCATCGCCGGCCACTCGGCGGCGCGCTCGCGCAGGAAGCCGGCCGCCCGCGCGCGGGCGCGCACGTCGACCGCGGGCTCCGGCAGGCCGCGGTACTCGGTGCGCAGCAGCGAGTCGCGCAGCGCGCCGTCGGCGCCGCCGCGCTTCACCGGGTCGTCCCAGGCGCCGGGGTTGTTGCTGTCGAGCAGCGCCTGGCCGGCGCCGGTCGTGACCGGGACGAAGGCGCCGAGGACGACGGCGTTGCGCAGCGTCCACGGCCCCACGGTGAGCGCCACCGCGAGCAGGAGCATCCCGACCTGGTGCAGGCGGCCGCGCGGACTCAGGGCGAGCCCGAGCGGCAGCCAGGCCCACAGCGCCAGCAGCACCGGCAGGGCCAGCGCCGTCGGCCGGGTGAGCGAGGCGAGTCCCCAGGCGATGCCGGCGCCGAAGGCGCGCCCGGGGCGCGGCGTCTTGACCCACTCGGTGGTGAGCAGCAGGGCGAGCAGCAGGGCGACGGTGAAGGGGATCTCGGTGAGCAGGTAGCCGCTGAAGAAGACCAGGAGCGGGTGGAAGGCGGCGAGCCAGCCCGCCAGCCGGCCGACCGCGGGGCCGAACACCCTGCTGCCGAAGGCGGCCAGCAGCAGCGGCAGCAGGCCGCCGAGGACGGCCACCAGCAGCACGGCGGCGAAGTACTGGTGCCCCACGGCGCGGTAGAGCAGGCTCACCAGCCAGGGCAGCACCGGGGGCACGAAGGCGGTCGGGTAGGGCCCGGCCGCGCCCTCGAGGGAGAAGCCGGCGCCGCGGGCGAGGTTCCAGGCGACGGCGTCGTACTCGGCCGGGTCGGAGAAGGGCTCGGCGCCCGGCCCGACGGCCAGCCACGCGTAGGCCACGCGCAGCGCCACGGCCGCCGCCAGCATCGCGAGCCACTCCAGGCGGGGGAGGCGACGGGGACCGCGGACGGCTCCGGGGCGGCGGCGCATGGGGCGCAGCATATCAGAGTCGCGCCGGCGCCCGTGCAGTTCGGCGGCCCGGCGGGCCCGGGCGTTGCGGAGTGCAACGCGGCGCCGCCCGCCCGGCGCGCGCGCGGGCCGCGCGGCCCCGAGTGGCGTGGGCCCGGCGCGAGCGGCCGCGGACCGGCGCGACGGCAGGGGGGTTGCTAGGGCGGACGGCATCCCGGCCGCGCCCCACTTCGCCACCGCTCAGACCGGTCCCGGAGGGACCGGAGAGGGAACCGATGGACCACTACATCCCGAAGCGCCGCGTGCCCGTCACCCTGTGGTCCCGTGACCTGCAGGGTGTCTCGGCCTCGCTGTTCCTGGACCTTGACGCCTCCGGCGTGCGTCACCAGACCGTCGTCGAGAAGCTGAACGAGTCCTCGCCCTTCCTCCCCGCCGCGGTGGGCGAGGAGGGTCGCATCCACCTGTTCAACAAGTCGCGCATCGCCCGCGTCACCCCCGGCCGGCTCGTGCTGCAGAGCGACGTGTTCGCCCGCGGCTTCCAGCCGTGGCGCGAGGAGGAGGCCGAGGTCGTCCTCGCCGACGGGCTGAGCCTGCAGGGCAAGGTGTGGATGCCGCTGCAGCGCGAGAGCCAGCGGCTCTCGGACTACATGAACCAGCAGGTGGCCGGCTTCTTCGTGGTGCTCACCGCGGTGGGGCCGCACCTGGTGCACCCGTCCGGCGTGGTGGAGTTGCGGCTGTCCGAGAGCGCCGGGGCCTCCGTCGCCAGCCTGCCGGAGGAGACGTCCGGGGCCACCCGGGCCGCCTGACGCGCCGGGCCGCCTGACGCGCCGGGCCGCGCTCCCCGGCCGACCCGAACCCACCCCGCTCCGCGGGGTGGGTTTGCGCGTGCGACGCGAGGCCCGTGCCCGCGCGGCGGCGCCCACCCCGCTCCGCGGGGTGGGTTTCTGCTAGAATCCGCGCCCTGTCGTCACGCGGGCCGCCGCACGAGCGCGGCCCGTCCGCACCCGTCCCCGCGAGGAGCCGAGCGCCGACCGTGAGTCCCGGGCCCGAGGAACGAGCGCGCGCCCTGTCCGACTTCATCGCCCGCCTCGTGGCGGAGGTCGAGCCGCTGCAGGTGCGGCACAACCTCGCCTACTGGCAGGCCAGCGTCACCGGCGACGCGGTCGCCGAGGAGGAGGCGGCGCGCCTCGACACCGCGCTGCGCACCGTCCTGTCGCGGCGCGAGGCGTACGCCTTCCTGCACGGCGTCCTCGCCGACGGCGGCGTGGACGATCCGTCGCTGGCGCGGCAGCTCGCGCTGCTGCACGACGCCCACCGGGCGCAGCAGCTCGAGCCGGCCGCGATCGAGCGGCAGGTGCGGCTCGAGAAGCGCCTCGAGAGCCGCTTCAACGCCTACCGGGCCGAGCTGGACGGCCGGCGGGTGAGCGACAACGACCTGCGGCGCGTGCTGGCCGCCTCGGACGACTCCGGCGCCTGCCGCCGGGCGTGGGAGGCGGCCAAGCAGATCGGCGCCGAGGTGGCCCCCGAGCTGCTCGAGCTGGTGCGGCTGCGCAACGAGTCGGCGCGCGCCCTGGGCTTCGCCAGCCACTACTCGATGCGGCTCGAGCTGGACGAGCTGGACGAGGCGGAGCTGTTCGCGCTGCTCGACGACCTCGAGCGGGGCACGGCGCCGCTGTTCGCGGACTACAGGCGCGGCCTCGACGCGCGGCTGGCGGCCCGCTTCCGCGTCGCGCCGGCGGAGCTGCGGCCCTGGCACTACGGCGACCCCTTCTTCCAGGAGCCACCGCTGCCCGGCCTGGACCTCGACCGCCACTTCACCGCGCGGCCGCTCGAGGAGATGCTCGCCGCCAGCTTCGGCGCCATCGGGCTCGACGTGCGGGACCTGCTGGCGCGGGCCGACCTCTACGAGCGGCCGGGCAAGTCGCAGCACGCCTTCTGCCTGTGCGTGGACCGCGGCGAGGACATCCGGGTGCTCTGCAACCTGCGCCCGTCGGAGTTCTGGATGTCCACCCTGCTGCACGAGTTCGGGCACGCGGTCTACGACCGGCACGTCTCGCCGTCGCTGCCCTTCTTCCTGCGCGAGCCCTCGCACATCCTGACCACCGAGGCCAGCGCGATGCTGTTCGGGCGCCTGACCAAGGACGCGGCCTGGCTCGAGCGGCACGCCGGCGTGCCGCCGGCGGAGGCGCGCGCCGTGGCCGCCGCCTGCGCGCGGGCGGCGGCCACGGCG
>CAZSQE010000187.1:0-4993 GCA_964608905.1 uncultured bacterium
CGCGCCGCCGGGCCGCGTCCGTTGACACTCCCCGCCCCACCCCGTAGACTCGCCCGCTCCGAACGCCCCGCGCTCGCCGGCGCCGCCGCGGAAGTCCGCGGCCCGCCGGCCGTTGTCTGCCCCGAGGAATCCGATGACCCGCGCCGACCAGTGGAAGCTGGGGACCGTACTCCTGGTGACGGTGATCTCCGTCGTCCTGTTGCTCCCGTCCATCCAGTACTACTCCAAGTATTTCGAGAACCGGACCGCCGAGGCCCCGGTGCAGAAGATCCTGGGCCTGCAGGTTCAGCCCATCCACCTCGGACTGGACCTGCGGGGCGGCATGCACCTGCTGCTCGAGCTGGACCGGTCCAAGCTCACCGACGCGGCCGTCCCGGACGCCGTGAACCGCGCCATCGAGATCCTCCGGCAGCGCATCGACCAGTTCGGCGTGGCCGAGCCCCTGATCCAGAAGCAGGGCGAGGACCGCATCGTCATCCAGCTGCCCGGCCTGACCGACCGCAGGCGCGCCCTGGACCTCATCGGCAAGACGGCGCTGCTCGAGTTCAAGCTGGTGCGCACGCAGCCGGAGACGAAGGCGGTCGTCGACAGGCTGGACAGCCACTTCGCCGCCCGCCCGCCCGCCGGCATCGACTCCACCCGGCGCACGAGCGCCTTCAGCTCGCGCCTGCTGTCCATCGACCAGATCGGGGTCTTCGTGCCGGACGAGGAGCTGCCGGCGGTGCAGGCGCTGCTGGCCACGCCGGGCATCGACTCGATCGTCCCCGGCGACTCCGAGCTGCAGTGGGGCCACGCCGAGACGATGGGCGAGGCCGGCCTGGGGGGCCGCCGCCTCTACGTGCTCAAGCGCGAGGCCGAGATGACCGGCGGCTCGGTGGCCACCGCCAGCGCCGAGGTCGGACTCGAGCGCAACAACCCGGGCGCCTGGGGCGTCAGCATGAAGCTCACCCCCTCCGGCCGCATGAACTTCTCCCGCATCACCGGCGCCAACATCGGCCGCAACCTGGCCATCGTGCTCGACGGGGTGGTGAACTCGGCCCCGGTGATCAAGGACCAGATCCCCTCGGGCGAGGCGCAGATCACCGGCGGCAGCTTCACCGCCCAGACCTCGCGCGACCTGGCCATCGTGCTGCGCGCCGGCGCCCTGCCCGCCCCGGTGAACGTGGTCGAGACGCTCGAGGTCGGCGCCTCGCTCGGCGACGACTCGATCCGCAGCGGCTGGAAGGCGGCGATGTTCGGCACGCTGCTGGTCGTCGTCTTCATGCTCATCTACTACCGCCTGTCGGGCATCATCGCCATCGTCGCGATGCTGCTGAACATCTTCTACCTGCTCGCCGCCATGGCGGGCCTGGGCTCGACCCTCACCCTGCCCGGCATCGCCGGCATCGTGCTGACCATCGGCATGTCCGTGGACGCCAACGTGCTCATCTTCGAGCGCATCCGTGAGGAGATGCGCAAGCAGAAGGGCCTGCGGCAGGCGGTGGCGGTGGGCTACGACCGCGCCTTCCGCACCATCCTGGACGCCAACGTCACCACCATCATCAGCGCGATCTTCCTGTTCCAGTTCGGCACCGGCCCGATCAAGGGCTTCGCCATCACGCTGATCTTCGGGCTCATCGCCAACATGTTCACCGCGGTGTTCATGACCCGGATGGTCTTCGACTTCATGCTGAGCCGCGGCAAGACCGAGAGCCTCAGCATCTAGCGGGCACGAGGAGAGGGAACCATGCTGCAGGTGCTGATCGGAACCAACATCCCCTTCATGAAGTACCGGCGCTGGGCCTACCTGCTCTCGGCCCTGCTCGTCGTGTCCACCATCGCCTGGCTGGTCGCCCACGGCGGCCCGTACTACAGCGTGGACTTCACCGGCGGCACGGTGCTGCAGATCCGCACCTCGCAGCTCCTGGACGCCGACCAGGTGCGCAGGGCCCTCGACCGGGGGGGCTTCCGCGGCTTCGAGCTGCAGCAGATGACCGGGCAGCAGTCGCAGGGCGAGTACCTGCTGCGCTTCAAGGGCAGCATCGAGGACGCCTTCAACGGCGTGGAGGCGGCGATGCTCAAGGCCTTCCCCGGCCTCGAGGTGGAGCTGCGCAACCAGGTGATGGTCGGGCCCAAGGTCGGCAACGAGCTGCGGCAGAAGGCCCTGTGGGCGGTGCTGTGGAGCCTGGGCGGGATCCTGCTTTACGTGGGGTTCCGTTATGAGTTCAAATTCGCGCTGGGCGCCGTCGTGTCCCTCTTCCACGACGTGTTCATCGTCCTGGGCTTCCTCTGCTTCACCGGGCGCGAGATCTCCCTCACGGTCATCGCCGCGCTGCTGACGCTGGCCGGCTTCTCCATCAACGACACCATCGTCGTCTTCGACCGCATCCGCGAACGATCCAAGGAGCTCCGCAAGGAGACGCACTCCCGGGCCATGGACATCGCGATCAACGAGACCCTGTCGCGCACCGTGATCACCTCGCTCACCGTCTTCCTGGCGGCGCTGGGCCTGTTCATCTGGGGCGGCGAGGTCCTGCACGATTTCGCGTTCGCGATGCTGGTCGGCGTGGTCTTCGGCACCTACTCCTCGATTTACGTGGCCACCGCCCTGGCGCTCGAGATCTGGATCCGGCTCGACCGCCGCAAGGGCATCCAGGCCGAATAAGCGAAAGGTCCGCGATGAACGCTCTCCGCAGCCCGCTGCACCGCGCCGTCCTGGTCGCCGTCGTCGCCCTCGGGGCGCTGGCGCTGGCCGGGTGCGCCGAGAAGGTCACCAACGTGGACGCCGGCTTCACGACGCCGGAAGGCCGGCCCGACGCGAACGCGCGCCTGGTGGTCTACCCCGACGCCCCCATCGTGGTGGAGACGTTCCGGGACATCCTGCCGGACGGCCCGGACACCGGCGACCAGCTCCAGGGCACCGAGCTGCGCTACCTGGCGCGGGGCGCGATGCACGGCGTGATCCTCGACGGCACGCCCGCGACCGGCTACCAGGTGCTCCGCCGCGAGGCCAACGGCGGCTTCGCGCAGACCAAGGACTACACGCTGAGCCCCGTCGCCCGGTTCTTCGACTCGCAGTGGGAGCTGTACGCCTTCACCGACGGCTCGCCGTCGGGCTTCAGCCCGCCCTCCTACGTTGGCCGGGGCGTCGTCTCCGGCGTGGTGACCCCGCTGTCCCCGCTCACCAACGTGGGGCAGGTCGCGGCCCCCGACGTCGCGAACCTCGTCTACACCGCCTTCCCGTTCCCGGCGGACTCCAACATCACGATGACCTGGAACGAGGTCCCCGGGGCGGCCGGCTACTGGATCCAGATCTACCAGTTCATGGGCGGCACGCAGGAGAAGCTCCTGTCGGCGCGGCCGGCGCCGTTCGTGTCCTCGGACGCGCGCAACTTCTTCGTGGGCTACCTGCCCGCGCCGGCGAGCTCCTACACGCTGAACCAGCCGGGCGCCCTCGTGCTCTTCCGGCGCGGCCTGCTCATGAAGTCCGAGTACATCGTCCGCATCTCGGCGGTGAACGACCAGGGCCAGCTCATCGCTTTCACCTACGGCGACTACGCCTACCTGCGCTCGACCGGCTCGTACCTGCGCTACCGGCTGGGCGGCGTGGTGGTGACCCCCACCCCCCAGGACGAGTAACCGGCCCCACCGGCACGGCGAAGGCCCGGACCCCCGCGGTCCGGGCCTTTGCCGTGCCCGCTGCCCGGCCCGGCGCCGGGCGTGTATCATCTGCGGGTCGCCCCCCCCGAGGAGACCCGCACCCGTGAAGCGCCTCGTCGTGTTCGCCCTGGCCGCGCTGTGCGCCGTGACGGCGGCCCGCGCCGCGCCCGGACCCGCCGGAGCGGGGGAGACCGCCGCGCCCGGAGCGCGCGCCTTCGGCATCGCGCGGCTGCAGTACCGGGGCGGCGGCGACTGGTACGAGGACCGCACCTCGCTCGTGAACCTGATGCGCGCCGCGCGCGAGCGCCTCGGCATCCCCGTCGCGGGTGCGCGGGAGGCCGTGGTCGAGCCGGGCTCGGCCCTGCTCTTCCAGTACCCGCTGGTGTTCGCCTGCGGGCACGGCAACCTGAAGCTCACCCCCGCCGAGGCCGACAACCTGCGCCGCTACCTGACCGCCGGCGGCTTCCTGTGGGTGGACGACGACTACGGCATCGACGCCTCCTTCCGGCGGGCGATGCGGCAGGTCTTCCCCGACGCGCCCCTGGTCGAACTGCCCTTCTCCCACCCGGTCTTCCACGGGCCCTACGAGTTCCCGGACGGGCTGCCCAAGATCCACGAGCACAGCGGCGGCCCGGCCCGCGCCTTCGGCATCCACCACGGCGGCCGGCTCGTGGTCTTCTACTCGTTCGACACCGACCTCGGCGACGGCCTCGAGGACGCCGAGGTGCACGGCGACCCGCCGGAGAAGCGCGAGGCCGCGCTGCGCATGGCCCTGAACCTCGTCCACTACGCGCTCACCCACTGAGCCTCCCGCCATGAGCCGACCCGCGCCCGACGCCCCGCTCGACCGCCTGGTCTCGCGGCACCACGCCGCCCTGCGCCGCGCGCTGGTCCTGCGCCACGCGCTGCGCGCCGCCGGGTGGATCGCCGTCGCCATCGCCCTCGGCGTGGCGCTGGGCCTGTCCCCGGCCGGCGGCACGGCCCTCGCCTGGGCGCGGGCCGGCGCGGTGGCGGCGGCGGCGCTCGCCGCGCTGGCGGCCGCCGTCGTCCGCTTCCGCCGCGAGCGGCCGGCGCGCGACGCCTACCTGCAGCGGCTCGAGGAGCGCTTCCCGGTGACGCGCTCGTGGCTGCGCAACGCCCTCGACTTCGAGCGGCGGCCGCCGGCGCACACCTCGCCCGAGCTGGTCCGGGCCGTCGGCGAGGAGACCGCCCGTCGGCTGGCGGACGTGCCGCTCGGCGCGATGCGGCCGCCGGTGGCGGCCCGCCGCCCGCTACTGGCGGTGGCCGCCTCGCTCGCGCTCCTCGTGACGCTGGGTCTCGCCCTGCCGGGCCCGGCCGCGCGCTCGTGGCGCAC
>CAZSQE010000188.1:0-4980 GCA_964608905.1 uncultured bacterium
GGCCCCGGACCCGCGCGGGTGCCCCCCGCGCGGATGTGCCTCGCGCGGGAGCCCCGTGCGCGGGTACCCGGGGCGTCCCCCACGTGGGAGGATCGCGCCATGACCACCAGCTTCCGCACGCTCCGGCTGCTCGCCGTGGCCGCCGTGCTGCTCGCTGCCGGGGTCGCCGCGCCGCGCTTCCTCACCTACTCGCCCTACGCCCGCTTCGGCGCGCGGCTGGACTTCCACACCCCGGGCGGCGTGGCGCGCGTCGAGGAGATCGTGGGGCCACCCGCGCTCGGGCTGCTCGAGAAGGGCGACCTGCTGCAGGTGGTGGACGGGCGGCCCGGCACGCAGGAGGAGTTCAAGCGCCGGCCGACGAGCATGCTGCCGCGCGGGCCCATCCAGCTCACCATCGAGCGCGCGGGCGAGTTGCAGGAGCTCACGCTGCCCCCGATGCGCCTGAGCCTGTGGCAGCGCGTGCGCCTGCGCGCCTTCTCGCTGGCGGCGGTGGTGGCCGCGCCGGTCATCGCCTTCCTGCTGGTGTGGCGGCGGCCGGACCTGGCCGCGGCGTGGACCTTCCTCTGGTTCGCGGTGCTGCAGGGACTGGGCGTCGTCTGGGTCTACTTCCGCGTCCCGCCCGGCGAGCCCGGGCCGCTGGCGCGCGCCTACCTGGACGTCTACGGGGCGCTGTGCTGGTGGTACCCGGCGGCGTTCCTGCACTTCATGACCGTCTTCCCGCGGCCGCGCTGGCGCGCGGCGGGGCTGGCGCGCAGCGCGTGGTTCTGGCTGGTCGTGCTGGCCTACGCCACGCCGCCGGTGCTGTGGCTGCTCGGCCAGCGGGCCACCGAGCCGGGCGCGCCTTCGGCGATGTGGTTCCAGGCGGTGGCGATGGCGCTGGGCACGCTCGCCCTGGTGGACCGCTACGCCTGGCCGCGGCGGGACGCGCCGCGCGCCCGCCCCGGCGAGCGGGTGCTGGCGCTGGCGGTCGTCCTGACGCTGGCGCTGGCGGCGGCGCTGTCGGTGGCCACGTCCCACCCGCGCTTCCAGGAACTCTGGTACGCGTTCCCGCTCCTGCGGCTCGCCGTCACCTCGGTGGACATCGCGGTGCTGGTGGCGCCGCTGCTCATCGCCTTCCTCATCGCCAACGACCCGGTCTTCGACCCCCGCCGCATCGCCGTGCGCACCGTGCCGTTCGCGCTGCTCTCCGTGGTGCTGGCCGGCGTCTACCTCGGCCTCGTGGTCGTCTCGCAGCGCCTCTTCGCCGCCGCCACCGGCGAGGAGTCCATGGCGTTCAACGTGGTCGCGGCGCTGGTCGTGGCCTTCGCCTTCGCGCCGCTGTGGTCGCGCACGCAGCACGCGCTCGACCGCCTGTTCGGCCGCGACCCGCAGGTGCTGCGCCTGGCGCTGGACCAGGCCGGCCGCGCGCTGCTCGGCGCGCTCGACCCCGACGAGGTGCGGCGCTCGGTGCGCGACAGCCTGGCCCGCGGGCTCAAGCGCGAGGCGGCGCTCGAGTGGCCGGAGGGGGCGCCGCCGCGGCTCGCCGCCGGCGAGGAGCTGCCCGACCACGCCCGGCGCGCGGTCGAGAACCTGCTGCTGCAGGCCGGCATCCGCCTCGAGAACCTGGCGCTGCAGGAGCACCGCGCCGCCGCCGAGCGGCAGGCGATCGAGCTGCGCGAGGCGGCGACCCGCGCCGAGCTGCGCGCGCTGCAGGCGCAGGTGCAGCCGCACTTCCTGTTCAACGCGCTCAACGCGCTGGCCTACCTGATCGAGACCGACCCGCCGGCGGCGCAGCGCTACTCCGAGCGCCTGGCCGACATGCTGCGCTACACCGTCGAGGCCGGGAACCGCCCGGTGGCGCTGCTCTCGGACGAGATCGGCTTCGTCGAGGACTACCTCGGCGTGGCCCGCGAGCGCTACGAGACCACGCTCGAGTTCGCCTACCGCGGCCCGCGCGAGCTGCTGTCGCTGGCGGTGCCGCCGCTGCTGCTGCAGCCGCTGGTCGAGAACAGCCTCAAGCACGGCTGCGCGCCGGACCCGCGACCCGGACCCGCCGAGGGCGGGTACCCCGGTGGGGGCCCCGCCGGTGCCCCCCCCGGCATGCACCTCGAGCTCACCGCCGCGCAGGAGGACGGGTTCGTCGCGCTGACGTTCTCGGACGACGGCGTGGCCACGTCGAACGGCAGCGCCGGCCTGGGCGTCGGCCTGACGAACCTCGAGCAGCGCCTGCGCCGCTTCGCCGGCGCCGGCGCCACCATGGAGGCCGGCGCGCGCCGCGACGCCGACGGGGCCCCCGCGCGGGGCTTCACCGTGCGGCTGCGCTGGCCGGTCACGAAGGGAGACACGCCATGAGTCCGCGCACCAGCCGGGGCGGTGCCGCCGCGAAGCCCCTGCGCGCCCTGATCGCCGACGACGAGCCGCGCGCGCGCCAGTACCTGGAGAAGCTGCTGGGCGAGCACGAGAGCGTCGAGGTGGTGGGCACGGCGCGCGGCGGGGCCGAGGCGCTGCAGCGCGTCGGCGAGCTCAAGCCCGACGTCGCCTTCCTCGACATCCACATGCCCGACCTCTCCGGCCTGGAGGTGGCGCGGCACCTGCGCGGCGCCGACGCCCCGATCGTGGTGTTCGTGACCGCCTACGACAAGTACGCCATCGAGGCCTTCGAGGTGGCGGCGCTCGACTACCTGCTCAAGCCGCTCAAGCGCGAGCGGCTGGCCGAGACGGTGCGTCGCGTCGAGGCCGAGGCCCGCACCGGCCGGCCGGCGGCGCGCGCCGAGGCGCTGCGCGAGGCGCTCGACTCGCCGCAGCGGCGCCTGCCGGTGCGGCACCGCCGCGAGGTGCGGCTGCTCGACCTGGCGCAGGTGCCGCTCATCTTCTCGCGCGACCGGCTGGTGCTGGCCAGCTGCGAGGGGCACGAGTACCTGGTGGACTACACCCTGCAGGCGCTCGAGCAGCGCCTGCCCGAGGGACAGTTCGTGCGGGTGCACCGCGCGGCGCTCGTCAACGTGGACGCCATCGAGAGCTACGGCGGCGAGGAGGGCGTGCTGGTGCTGAAGCTGAAGGACGGCACGCGGGTCGAGGCGAGCGAGCGGCGCTCGGCCGAGGTGCGTCGGCGCCTCCGCTGACGCGGTCCGCCGGAACGGGACCGGCCGCCCCCGCGAGCGCGGAGGCGGCCGGAGCGTTCCCGGGGCCTACTTCTTCGCCGCGGGCGGGACGGGCCAGGGGATGCGCTTGAGGCGCTCCTGGCGGACGACCGGTTTCACCTGCGCGCGCAGGCTCTCCGTCACCGCCACCAGCCGCTGCTCGCGCCGCATCTCCGCCGCCTCGAAGGCGAGCGCCTGCCGCACCTGCTCGTCGATCGCCGCGTAGTCGATCGGCTTGCCGTCGCGGTCCACGATCTCGGCGGCGTGCCGGGTGTAGGCGGCCCGCACGTCCTCCTCGGTGGGCGGGCCGCTCGCCTCGACCACCAGCGCCTGGTAGGCGGCGCGCAGCAGCGCGTTGTCGGCCTGGCCCTGCGCCTGCCGGACGAGGGCGGGCTCCTCGGCGAGGTGGCGCCGGGCGATCTCCTGCGTGGCCACCCGCTGCACGACCATGCTGGTCAGCCACTGCTCGATCATCGGCATCACCTGGAAGTCCGGACGCTGCCGCCCCGGGTCCTGCAGGTCGGCCACCGCGTCGCCGAGGGTGTACGTGCCGGGCTTGCCGTCGTAGCGCACGAGCACCCGGGCGGCCTCCTCCTGCGTCGGCGGCGCCGGGACCGCCACGCGCACCCCGCCCACCACCGTCGTGTCGCGCGGGGCGTTGTAGCGCTGGAACACGACCTGCGCGGCGCCGGGCTCCGTGCGCACGTGGTACTGGGCGATGAGGTCCTGCTGGATGCGGCCCAGGGCGGCGCGCCACTTGCTCTGCTGCAGGCTCATGCGCAGCTGGTCGCGGACCTGCTCGAGCGGCGGCTGCTCGCGCGGCCGGCGCTCGAGCACGCGCACGAGGAACCAGCCGTCGGCGGCGTTGCCGACCGGGCCCTGGACCTCGTCGAGGGCGGCCGCCTCGATGGTGCTGTCGAGCACGGCGGGCAGCGAGCCGGGGGCGATGAAGCCGAGGTCGCCGCCGCGCGGCGTCATGCCCATGGTGTTGAACCGGTCGGCGGTGGCGCCGAAGTCGGCGCCGCCCCGGACCTGCGCCGCCGCGTCGCGGATGGCGGCCTCGTCGGGCGCGAAGACGATGAGCGCGCGCGCCTCCTGCGCGCCCCGCCGGTAGAGCGCCTCGACCTCGGCGTCGCTCACCGGCGCGTCGGCGGGCGCCATCTGCTCGACCAGCGCGCGCATCGCCAGCTGCTCCATCGCCTGGCGGCGCATGCGCTCCTGGTCCTCGGCGCTCACCAGCCCGAGCTTGCCGGCCGCGCCGACCAGCAACTGGCGCTTGACCAGGTCGTCGAGCAGCGTCGCGCGGGCGGAGTCGGGCACGCCGCTGTACTGCCCCTGCGTCTGGCGGGCGACGTCGAGGAACTCGTCCACCGTGATGACCCGCTCGCCGATCTTCGCCAGCGTGGTGGAGTCGGAGGAGCAGCCCGCCAGCAGGGCGACGGCGAGGAGGGCGGGGAGGACGAGGAGGCCGAGTGGCCGGGCGGATACTCGGAAGCGTTCCATGGGATCCTTCCTGGGGGTGGTGGGGACGGCGTGGCCCATGGTGTACAGGACTCGGGCGGGGCCTGCAACTGCGCGGGGAGCCGGCGCGGGAGGCGCGGGCCCGCCCGCGCCGGCGGTCCGGGCGCCCGCGCGGGCGGCGCGCGCCGGCCTCAGAACCGCTCGCCGATGCCCATCTCGAGGCGATGCACGCCCCCCTCGGTCACGCCCCACGTGACCTCCACCGGGCCGAAGGGGACGTTGGCGCGCACCCCGGCGCCGCCGGCGAAGCGGAAGCGCCCGGCGAAGCCGGCGCGGCTCCACGGCTGCCGCACGCGCGCGGCCTGGGCCGCGACGCGCACCTCGACCACGCTGTAGAGGG
>CAZSQE010000189.1:0-4977 GCA_964608905.1 uncultured bacterium
GTAGCGTGCTGCTCGGTCCGGGGCACCTGCGCCTCGCGGAGTTCCTCGCCCTGCCCGAGGAGCGGCGCGTGCGGGTGCGCGAGGAGCTGGCGCGGGCCGCGGCCGACGCGGGGCGCTGGCTCGGGCCGCGGGAGCCGCTCGAACGCTGGGCCGAGGCGCTGGCCGCGGAACTGCCCGGGGGGACGCGGCGGCTCGCCGGGGACGAGGGGCTCCGCCTGCTCGGCGCCGCCGGTGGTTGACCCCCGGGCCCGGCGCGGCCGATACTCGGCCTTCCTCGCGGGATCCCGACGTCCGGAGCGCCGCATGATGCGTGGCCCGAAGAGCGTGTGGTGGGGACTCGCGGCCGTGCTCGCCCTGGGCGCCGGGGCGGCGCCGGCCGCCGCGCAGCCGCTGCGCACGCCCATGGCCGAGACCGGGACGCCGGGCGGGCGCTTCGTCATCGGCACCATCAGCGAGGCCCGTACCTTCAACCCCATCCTGTCGAACGAGACCAGCTCCAGCGACGTCAGCGACCGGCTGTTCACCGCCCTGACCGAGACGGACAACGTGACCCGCCGCAACCGCCCGGCGCTGGCCCGCAGCTGGGAGGTCAGCCGCGACGGGCTGACCTGGACCTGGCACCTGCGACGCGGGGCCCGCTTCTCCGACGGGCACCCCATCACCGCCGCGGACGTGCTCTTCTGCTTCGCGGTGGCCTACGACTCGACGCTGCACCCGTCCGTCCAGGAGCTGCTCAGCCCGCACGGGCGGCGCATCCAGGTCTCGGCCCCGGACTCCTACACCGTGGTCATGCGCCTCGCGCGCCCCCACGCCCTGCTGGTGCAGGCGGTCGGCGCGCTGCGCATCCTGCCGCGGCACGTGCTCGAGCCGGCCTGGCGCGCCGGGCGCTTCGCCTCCACCTACGGCGTCGGGACCCACCCCGACAGCCTGGTGACGAGCGGCCCCTGGAGGCTGAAGCAGTACGTGCCGCACGAGAAGACCGTGCTCACGCGCAACCCGTACTGGTTCGGCGTCGACGCCCGCGGACGCCGGCTGCCGTACCTGGACGAGCTCGTCTACCTGGTGGTGCCGGACCAGAACACCCTCGCGCTCCGCTTCGAGGCGGGGGTGCTGGACGCGCTCGACAACGTCAAGGCCGAGGACTACCGGCGTTTCCGGCGCGGCCAGGAGCGCGGCGGCTACGTCGTGCACCGGCTGGGCGCCTCGCTGACCAGCAACTTCCTCTGGTTCAACCTGAACACGGTGAAGCGCCCGGGCGGGCCCCGGCCGGTGGGAGCGCCGTGCGCCGACCCGGTCCGCTACGCCTGGTTCTCGAACCGGGACTTCCGCCGCGCCGTCTCGATGGCGGTGGACCGCGAGGCCATCATCCGCAGCGTGTACTTCGGCGAAGGTGCCAGGTCGTGGTCCATCCTGACGCCGGGCTACGGCGAGTTCCACGACCCGTCGGTCACCGCCCCGGACCACGACCCGGCCGGGGCCCGGCGGCTGCTGGCGCGCATCGGCTTCCGCGACCGCGACGGCGACGGGGTGGTCGAGGACCCGGGCGGCCGCCCGGTGCGCTTCACCCTCAAGACCAACGCCGGCTCGGTGCGCGTGGCGATGGCCAACTTCGTGCGGGACGACCTGGCGCGCGTCGGCATCCGTTGCGACGTCGCCGCGGTGGACTACACCTCGCTCATCGTCAACATGCGCGAGGACTTCGAGTACGACGCCATCCTCGCCGGGCTGGGCGCGGCGGTACCGCCGGACCCGGCCATGTGCGGGAACTTCTACCGCTCGAGCGGCGCCACCCACTTCTGGAACCTGCGGCAGAGCCGCCCCGAGACGGCGGCCGAGGCCCGCGTGGACTCGCTCTTCGGGCGGCTGCTGCTCCCCGGCCCGCTGGCGCAGCGGCGGAGCCTCGCGGCGAGCATGGACCGCATCCTCAACGAGGAGTGCTGGCTGATCTGGCTGCCGGTGATGCGGATCGAGCTGCCGGTGCGCGCCCGCTTCGGCAACCTCGCTCCCAACCTGCTCCCGCATCGCGTGCTCTGGAACATCGAGACGGTGTTCGTGAAGCCGCGCGGCGCGGGCCGGGGCCGCTAGGAGCGGCTGCCGGGGCATGCGCGCCTTCGTCCTGCGCCGACTGGTGCAGCTCGTGCCACTGCTGCTGGCCGTGGTCGTGCTCACCTTCGCGCTGCTGCAGGCCGCGCCTGGGGACTACGTCACCACGGTGGCGGCCGACCCGCAGGTGCCCACCGCGACGCTCGACGCGTTGCGCCACCGCTTCGGGCTCGACCGGCCGTGGCCGGTGCAGCTCGGCCTCTACGTGCGGAACCTCTTCCTGCGCTTCGACCTCGGCGAGTCGTTCTCCCACCACCGCCCGGTGGCGGAGGTCCTGCGCGGCGGCCTGCTGAACACGCTGCTGCTGGCCCTGGCCGGCGCCCTGCTCGCCTGGGGCCTGGCGGTGCCGCTGGGGGCGTGGGCGGCCGCCCGGCAGGGCCGGGCGGTCGACCGCTCGCTGTCGGCGCTGGCCTTCACCGGGCTCGCCGTCCCGGAGGTGCTCTCGGGCCTGCTTCTGCTCATGCTGGCCGCCCGCACCGGCTGGTTCCCGGTGGGGGGGATGCGCTCGCTCGACTGGGAGAGCCTCGGGACGGTGGCGCGCCTCGCGGACCTGCTGCACCACCTGGCGCTGCCCGCGCTGGTCGTGGCCCTGGTGCCGCTGGCCGGGCGCATGCGGCAGATGCGCTCGAGCCTGCTCGACGTGCTGCGCCTCGACTACGTCACCGCGGCCCGCGCCCGGGGCCTCGACGAGCGGACCGTGGTCATGAAGCACGCCCTGCGCAACGCGCTCAACCCGATGATCACCCTGTTCGGCTACACGCTCGGCTCGCTGCTCTCGGGCTCGCTGGTGGCCGAGATCGTCTTCGGCTGGCCGGGCCTCGGCCGCATCACGTACGAGGCCATCCTCGCGCGGGACCAGTACCTGGTGGCCGGCTCGGTGCTGATGGCCACGGTGACGCTGGTGGCCGGCAACCTGGTGGCCGACCTGCTGCTGGCCGCCGCCGACCCGCGGGTGCGGCATGATTGAGGCGCGCGGCGCCGTCCGGCACCTGCGCCGCAACCCGCCGGCGCTGGCCGGCGCGCTGCTGCTCGGGCTCTTCTACCTGCTGGCCGCCGCGGCGCCGTTCGTGGCGCCCTACGCGCCGGACGAGCTGGACCGCGGCCGCTTCTACCACCCGCCGCAGCGGCCGCACTGGCGCGACGCGGCGGGACGCCTGCACGCGCGCCCGTTCGTCTACGCCACCCGGCCGGGCCCGGTCGCCCTCGAGTACCGCGAGGACCCCTCCCGGCCGCTGCCCCTGCGCTTCCTCGTGCGCGGCGCGCCCTACCGGCTGCTCGGCCTCGTGTCCTGCGACCGGCACCTCTTCGGCGTGGACGCGCCGGAGCGCGTCAACCTGCTGGGCACGGACCCGGCGGGCCGCGACGTGCTGTCGCGGCTCCTCTTCGGCGCCCGCGTCTCCCTGACCGTGGGGCTGGTGGGCATCGCCATCTCCTTCGCCCTCGGCCTGCTCCTCGGGGGCCTCGCCGGCTACCTCGGCGGCTGGGCGGACATCCTGCTCATGCGCGCCAGCGAGCTGCTGCTGTGCATCCCCGGCCTCTACCTCATCATCGCCCTGCGCGGCGTGTTCCCGCCCGGCATGCCGAGCCACCACGTCTACCTCGGCATCGTCGCCATCCTCGCGCTCATCGGGTGGGCGGGCCTGGCGCGGGTCATCCGCGGCATGGTGCTGGCCATCCGCGAGACGGACTACGTGGCCGCCGCGGAGGCGCTGGGCATGGGGCGCCTCCGGGTGCTGGTGCGGCACGTCCTGCCGAACACGCTCTCCTACGTCGTGGTCGCCGCCACGCTGGCCGTGCCCGGCTACATCCTCGGCGAGGTCGTGCTCTCGTTCCTCGGCGTGGGCATCCAGGAGCCGGCCGCCTCGTGGGGCAACATGCTGCAGCAGGCCCGCAGCCTGACCGTTCTCACGGACTTCCCCTGGCTGCTGTACGCTCCCGGCATGGCGGTCTTCCTGACGGTGATGGCCTTCAACTTCCTCGGCGACGGCCTCCGCGACGCCCTCGACCCGCGGCGAGCCGGCGGCGGAAGGCGCCCGTGAGCACGCCGCTGCTGCGCCTCGAGGACCTGCGCACCGAGTTCCGCACCGACGCGGGGGCGGTGGCGGCGGTGGACGGCGTCTCGCTCGAGCTGGCGGCGGGGGAGACGCTGGCGCTGGTCGGCGAGTCGGGCAGCGGCAAGACGGCGACCGCGCTGTCCATCCTGCGGCTGCTCCCCGAGCCGGCGGGCCGCGTCGCGGGCGGTCGCGCCTGGTTCCGCGGGCGCGACCTGCTGGCGCTGGACGCGCGCGAGATGCGGCGCGTGCGCGGCCGCGAGATCGCCATGGTCTTCCAGGAGCCGATGACCTCCCTGAACCCGGTGCTGACCTGCGGGGAGCAGGTCGCCGAGACCCTGCGGCTGCACGAGCGGCTGGGGCGCGCGGCGGCCCGGGAGCGCACCGTCGAGCTGCTGCGGGAGGTCGGCATCCCCGCGCCGGCGCAGCGCGCGCGCGAGTACCCGCACCAGCTCTCGGGCGGCATGCGCCAGCGGGTATTGATCGCCGCGGCGCTGGCCTGCCGGCCGGCGCTGCTCATCGCCGACGAGCCCACCACGGCGCTCGACGTGACCATCCAGGCGCAGATCCTCGAGCTGCTCCGGCGTCTGCAGGCGGACCTCGGCATGGCGCTGCTGCTCATCACCCACGACCTCGGCGTGGTCGCGGGCTTCGCCGACCGTGTGTGCGTGCTGTACGGGGGGCAGGTGGTGGAGTCCTGTCCCGCGGCGGCCGTGTTCGGCGGCAGCCGTCACCCCTACACCGCCGGCCTGCTGGCCTCCCTGCCGCGCCTGGGGGGCCGGCGCGGGCGGCTGCGCGCCATCCCCGGGCAGGTCCCCGACCC